>JABURU010000042.1 GCA_014762485.1 Gammaproteobacteria bacterium
TCAACTAATGTGTCGCTATTCATTGTGCTTAATTTATCTTCTGCTCCTTCTAATAAGATAGCAATGTGGTCGCGAAGGCGTCCGCGCTTATCATCGTCCTCTGGCATGTCTTTTATGAGCAAGGTGATATCTCGATAATTAAAAATGGCTCTTCTGCCATGTTCCGCTATTCGCTCATTAATATTGATACGATTAAGTAGTTCTCGTTCTAAGGGCGGAACTACGCCTATAGAGGATGCAATATGGGTATTTTTTAAAGAGTCTACTTTGATGCTGCTTTGTAAAGAAAAATCACGTAGTGCATCGATAATAGTATCTCCCAAGTCTTTTATGTCATGCAGATTGATGATATTACGTAAGAATGTGATGATGATACCTTGTTCGCCGATATTGGACATGGCTGTCATCGCGGTCTCAAATGCGCTAGACGCTTGCTCTTGATGTTGCTTTTTTAATTCCTGGTTTGATATGGCGTGTTTTATCTTGCTCAATAAAACCGAGGTATCAATCGGTTTGATAAGATAGTCACTACCACCTGCGTCATAACCTGCAAGCATTTCATCAACCGTATCATGAGCTGATACAAATATTACGTCGATATCTTTGCTTTCGGGATCGGATTTAAGTGCCTTGCAAGTTTCATAACCATCCATTTCAGGCATCATTACATCCATTAAGATAAGATCTGGCTTGTTATCACTCCAGGCCAGTTCCAGTGCTTTCTGACCATTAGTAGCAACGAGCACAGAAAATTCATCTTTAATATTTTCCATAATAAACTGAATATCTTCTGGGCTATCATCAACAATCAATATGCATTTTTTATCGTCGGACATAGATTTCTCTCACAAAATTTATTACGGGTTAAGTTAGTTCATTCGCGATGAGAACGGCTATTTCCCTTGCACCATCAATATCAAAATTATTTAGCCGGCTTTCAAGATCGATTGTTGACGCATATATATCCGTATCTCGGGTCATCGTTATTAATTTATCCATTTTGGATTGGGCCTGGCTAATATCGCTATCTAGGAATTTTAATAGATTTAAAAAATCTGATTGTAATAGTTTTGTATCAATTTTCTCCTGGGATGGTTGCATTGTTAGAATGTCGTTATTTTCCTCTAACGTGGATATGCTTTCTATAATTTGCTCAAGACTGAACTGTAAACTGGTTAATATATTATTTGCTTCGTCAATATTATGATTGTTGCATGCCGTCTCTAGTCGTGCCGCTTCATAGGATAATTTTGTGGCCCCAATATTGCCACCGCTGCCCTTTATCATATGTGAAATTTTGGCGGCATCATCCCAGTTGTTTTGCTGCAATAAATATTGAATCTTATTGGCGCTATCGGATTGCTTTTCTTTGAAGCTAATAAGAATGCGC
>JABURU010000198.1 GCA_014762485.1 Gammaproteobacteria bacterium
TCAGATGTTGATAAGAGACAAGTTTTACACGGCTGATGAAGTATGGCTGTTTTCCAGTCGACGGTAGCCAATAGCCTCGGTCAGGTGGTCACGACTAATCGCCTGTTGATGGTTTAAATCGGCAATGGTTCGGGCCAGCTTGATGATTTTGTGATAGGCACGTGTGGATAATCCTAGCTTGGTAATTAGCTGATTAAGAAAATCTCGATCGTCGTGCCTTAGAGACGCTACTTTTTCCAGTTGTTGATTCGAAAGTTGATGGTTGCAGACTCCCTGGCGTAGATGTTGTATTTCTCTGGCTGTCTGTACCCGGGCACGAATAATCTTCGAATGCTCGGTTTTATGCTGACTTTGTAGTTGAGAGATGGGGACATGTGGCACCTCGATATGCAGGTCTATTCGATCCAGCAATGGCCCGGATATTTTGTTGCGATAGCGCTGGATTTGATCGGCACTACAGTGACAACGGCCATTTTGATGACCCAGGTAACCACAGGGACAGGGGTTCATGGCGGCCACCAGTTGAAAGCGTGCTGGAAACTCGGCCTGTCGGGCTGCACGTGAGATGACTATTTGGCCTGTTTCCATGGGTTCCCGCAATACTTCCAGTACCTTGCGCTCAAACTCCGGCAGTTCATCGAGAAATAACACCCCGTTATGGGCCAGTGATATCTCGCCTGGGCGAGGGTTACTGCTGCCTCCTACCAGGGCAACCGCTGAGGCGGTATGATGAGGGCTGCGAAAAGGGCGCTTGCGCCACTGTCTGGATAACTCCTGGCCACTGATCGATAACACGGCGGCGGTTTCCAGCGCTTCCTGCTCACTCATTTCTGGCAATAAGCCAGGCAGGCGCCTGGCCATCATGCTTTTACCGGTTCCCGGGGGGCCGACCAGTAATATGCTATGGCCACCGGCGGCGGCGATCTCCAGCGCGCGTTTGGCCTGGTGCTGGCCAATCACATCGGCCATATCCTCGTCTATGTCAGGTAGTGGATCGGAATAGTTTACCTCGGCCAGAGCCAGGGTATCCTGGCCATTGAGTTGAGCGGTTATCTCCAGTAAGTGGCGGGCGGGGTAGATCTTTAGTCCAGATACTCGCGAGGCCTCTGCAACATTTTCTCGTGGCAGGATGAGGGCCCGCCCGGCTTCCCTGGCCCGAATAGCCGCCGGTAGCACCCCTTTGATCGGTCGCAGTTCACCACTTAAGGCCAGCTCACCAAGCAGCTCGTACTTATCCAGTGACTGGCTGGGTATCTGCCCGCAGGCCGCCAGCAGGCCGATAGCAATGGGGAGTTCAAAGCGTGTACCTTCCTTGGGGATATCCGCCGGTGCCAGGTTAACGGTAATGCGCCGAGCGGGAAATTCATACTGGCTATTCACAATGGCCCCGCGAACTCGCTCTTTACTTTCTTTCACGGCGGCTTCAGGGAGCCCGACGATGGTGAGCGCCGGCAGGCCATTGGCCAGGTGTACTTCGATGGTGATTTCAGGGGCGCTTACGCCATGCATTGCGCGACTATAAGTGGTAGCCAGAGCCATAGACATCCTTTTCCTGTGTAAAGGCAATCATCCTGATCGCCTGTTAGTCATATTATTTTCCTGGTAATACGTGCTTTTCCAGTTCAGCCACCTGCTGTTCCATCTGGGCAAGCTTTTCCTGCGAGCGCTCAAGCAGGCGGGCCTGTATCTCAAACTCTTCTCTGGTCACTAGCTCCAGCTTTTGCAGTTGATTAATCAAAGCCACATGTAAATGTTTTTGTAGATCCAGTCCGGTACCAGGAATCGACTGGACGATTTGCTGTGCCAGCTTGGTCAGTTGTGCTGCGGATAACATATCTCAACCTTTTGAAAAGTCAGTGCCTATAGTTTACGCGATTTTCTGCTGCCGGATCTTGATAAGCAACGCACCAATTGGGTGCGGGTAAAAATAGGTGCTGGCAGTTTTTGGTGCATATATATTCTGAATGATTAGGTTAATTTCTATTAATTTATTAAAAATCAACAGGTTATTGGTGTTGGCATCATCTATGCAATTACCAGTGTGAGTAATTAAGCAAATTTCTTGAAATTGAAAAGGGGAAAATCAAGATGAAAAAAACGATGCTAAGTCTGGCGGTCGCCAGCGCAATGGTGATGTCTGCTGGTTCTGCGGCTGCCGCTGAAGGTGCCGCCAATGTGGCCCTGGTAAGCGATTATGTATTCCGTGGTGTGACCCAGTCTGATGGTGGTGCATCTCTGCAAGGTGGCTACGACTATGACATGGGCAATGGCGTCGCGCTGGGTATCTGGGGTGCCACAGGTGTGAACTTTGGTGTTGAAGAGATCGAATACGACATCTATGCCAGCTACTCTGGCGAAGCCGGCGATATGGGTTACAGCATAGGTTTCACCAATTATATGTACACCGAGTCTGATGCCATAGGTGAAGTTGCCCTCGGGCTTTCCTTTGGTAGCGTCAGTATTGGCTACTACTCTGCTTCTTCTATCGACTACACCTATTACGAGCTCGGTTATGACATGAGTGCCGGTGGTATGGATGTGAACTTCCACTATGGAAACGATGGCGCCAGCGCTGATATGGCAGTAGGTCTGAGCAAGGATATGGGTGGATACAGCCTGGGCCTGACAGCGACTACACATGACACTGCTGATAGCACCGCTGCACTGAGTGTAAGCAAGGAATTTTAAGCGAAACAAATGTTTCGTTAATGACGGGTGCCGGTTAACGGCATCCATTCTGGAGGTTAGTGAAAGATGAAATTGATCACTGCAATTATCAAGCCTTTCAAACTGGATGATGTGCGTGAAGCACTGTCCGAAATCGGTGTACAGGGTGTGACCGTTACCGAGGTGAAAGGTTTTGGACGTCAAAAGGGCCACACGGAACTCTACCGTGGTGCCGAATACGTGGTGGATTTTCTGCCCAAGGTAAAGGTGGAGGTTGCCATTGATGACACCCTGCTGGACCAGGTCGTGGAGTCTATCTCCAAGGCTGCCAATACCGGCAAGATTGGTGACGGCAAGATCTTTGTATATGACCTGGAGCAGGCGATTCGTATCCGCACAGGTGAAACTGGATCGGATGCCCTATAAGGGCATTCGCTTTCCAAACAAGGAATAAGCGGAGGATTTAAAGTGGAAGCGTTAAACGCAATAACTGAAATCGGATACGCACTGGATACCTTTTATTTTCTGATATCCGGCGCATTCGTGATGTGGATGGCGGCAGGTTTCGCCATGCTCGAGGCTGGTCTGGTTCGTTCCAAGAACACGGTAGAGATCCTGACCAAGAACGTTGCTCTATTTGCCATTGCATCGGTGATGTACATGGTGGTGGGCTACAATATTATGTACGGCGACTCGGTCAACTCGGTGATTCCAGGGCTGAGTTTCTTCCTCGGTGGAGATAATGCGACGGCGGATGTACTGGCGGGTGGCGATGATGCCCCTTACTACTCCAACATGTCCGATTTCTTCTTCCAGGTGGTATTCGTTGCCACCGCGATGTCCATCGTCTCTGGTGCCGTGGCTGAGCGTATGAAGCTGTATGCCTTCCTGGTGTTCGCCATCGTGATGACGGGCTTTATCTACCCGGTACAGGGTTTCTGGAAGTGGGGTGGTGGTTTCCTCGATGAGGCCGGTTTCCTCGACTTCGCCGGCTCCGGTGTCGTGCACATGGCCGGAGCGGCAGCTGCGCTGGCAGGGGTTTTACTATTGGGTCCTCGTAAGGGCAAATACGGTCCCAATGGTGAAGTGCATCCCATACCAGGCGCCAATCTGCCGCTGGCCACGTTAGGCACCTTTATTTTATGGATGGGCTGGTTTGGTTTCAATGGTGGATCGGAACTAAAGATCGCCAATGTGGAAGAAGCCAACGCGGTATCGCTGATCTTCGTCAACACCAACATGGCCGCCGCCGGTGGTGTGATCGCCGCCCTGCTGACTGCGCGCACCCTGTTTGGCAAGTCGGATCTGACCATGGCGTTAAACGGCGCCCTGGCTGGACTGGTGTCCATCACCGCTGAGCCGCTGACCCCGACTCCCGGTCTGGCGACCCTGATCGGTGCCATTGGTGGTGTGATTGTCGTCTTCTCCATCGTCACTCTCGATAAGATGAAGATCGACGATCCCGTCGGTGCTATCTCCGTCCACGGTGTGGTCGGTGTATGGGGCTTGCTGGCGGTACTGTTGTCCAATGGTGACGCGACATTAGGTGGTCAGTTACTGGGTATCGTCGCGATCTTTGCCTGGGTATTCCTGGCTAGCCTGGTGGTCTGGTTCGTCATCAAGGCCATCATGGGCCTGCGTGTGACCGAAGAGGAAGAATACGAAGGTATGGATCAGGTGGATTGTGGTATGGAAGCCTACCCTGAGTTTACCTCCGGAAAATAGTTCTCGTCTCTCTTAAACATGTCTTATGTTGTCGGGCTCCTTCACGGGGCCCGTTTTTTGCCTCGAACCATCGGAAAGATGGTTGAGGTACTCATAATGAACCTCGCAGTGGTTCTATGAGCATTTAGAATCTCCTACGGAGCTTCATTGGGACTTCTTTACATTTAGAAACCCTAACGGGCTTCATTAAGTGTGCCTACGCTTCGCTACGGCAACTCGCTATCGTTCGTTCTGGCCGTGCCCTAAGCTATAAATACTTCATTTTTTGTCTTGTCATCATCAGTATGATCAAGCTTTATTTCAGTGTGATGAGGTTATGCACTATTTATAAGCTAGATACCTTGGATGACTCTTTCTCTTATGAGGTACAAACGAGAAACACTAATAAGATTAATGATTCTTTTTCTGACTCCACTAGGATTTTCAATCATTGAATGATTAAGGTATGAAGAGCTTATTCTATTTATAATAGTATATGTGTCAGTATTTCTGTTTAAGAAAGAAACGATGCAGACAAAGAGAGTTTCAGACAATAAAAAGGCGCGTTATGATAACGCGCCTTTTTATATGCAGTCGTAGTGATGATTATTTGTTATGACTACCATCACAGAATGGCATATCGGCCGATTTTTTGCAGGTGCAGATATAAATGCTGCCCTTTTCGGTCATTGTGTGCTTTAAGGGGCCCTTGTCGGGCACATCTTTATGTGAGCCGTCACAAAAAGGAAAATTGGCAGATTTGCCACAGGTACACAACCAGTGTTCACCGGCGTCCAGTTCAAATGCTGGCATTGTTTGCTCCTAATGCTTACTTCAGGATAGTCAGTGGCGGGAGTATACGAAATAATACCCGATAATCCTACACAGGAATTGTGAGGGTTTGTTTCAGTTATTTTGAGGAATCGATTGAGCTTGTTTTCATTAAAAAGTTTGCGGGTCGGAGATCTGCGGCCGTTGAGCCTGGAATTGCGACCGGGTGAATGTATCGCTCTGTCAGGTCCTTCCGGCAGTGGAAAGTCGCGCTTATTACGGGCGATGGCGGATCTGGATCGGCACCAGGGCGAGATGTTTCTCAACGATCAATCAGCGACAAAGATTTCAGCCCCAGACTGGCGTCGACAGGTAAGCCTGTTGCCGGCGGAAAGTGCCTGGTGGGGGCAGACTACCGGGGAGCATTTTTCATCAGATTGTAATGTGGTCATGCTTCGCCAGCTGGGGTTCGATTCGGCATCCATGCAGTGGCAGGTAAGCCGTTGCTCCACCGGGGAAAAGCAACGTCTGGCCCTGTTAAGGGTGTTGTGTAATCAGCCGCAGGTCCTCTTGCTGGATGAGCCCACTGCCAGCCTGGATAGCGATAATGTCGACAAGGTCGAGGCGATGATCCTCTCTTACCTGGCAAAGGGCCATGCCGCAGTCTGGGTTAGCCATGATCCGGCACAGCGCAAGCGGGTGGCAAGCCGGCATCTGGAGATTAAGGGCAAAGATGTGGTGGAGGCCGTAGTATGAATTTGATCTCTCTAACCCCCATCGATCTCTCCATCGCCGCGGCACTGGTTGTCCTGTTGGCCTTGAGCTCGCTACGCCTGGAGTTGGGGGTCGGTAAACAGATCATCGTTGCAGGTGTACGCAAGACGATACGGCTTATGTTAATTGGCATGGTGCTAA
>JABURU010000240.1 GCA_014762485.1 Gammaproteobacteria bacterium
GGCGGAGCCGTCAGATTTACAGTCTGATCCCTTTGGCCACTCGGGAACCCCTCCAGAAATCGAGCCGGCTATTTTCCTTAAGCAACACCTCTGTGTCAAGCTTATCTCGCCAGCAAGAAAGCGCAGTATTATAAGGACAAAGCCCGCCCATGACAAAGCTTATTTTACATTTATTTTAGGTTTATTGATTAACCCTGTTGCGGCCACCTTCTTTTGCCCTGTACAAGGCATCATCCGCGGCCTTTAATACATCGTCCGCGGTATCCCCGTCCATGTTTTCCGCCACACCGATACTGGCGGTAACGACGACATATTTTTCTTTCTTACTGTTACCGCGCGCGCCCTTGGGTTCAATCACTGGGCGATCTTTGTTTCTTAATGCGAAACCAGAGTGCGCAATATCTTCACGCACCTTTTCCAGATGAGGGAGCACCGTCTCTATATCTTTACCTGGAAATAGAAAAGTGAACTCTTCACCACCATAACGATAGACCTTACCGCCGCCGCCAATCTTGCGCATCTTACTGCCCACAAAGCGCAACACCTGATCACCAATGTCATGCCCATAGGTATCAGTAAATTTCTTGAAATTATCCACATCAAGCATGGCCAGAGTATAACGACCTGATAATTTGTTCAGGTTTTCACGCAATGCACGCCTGGATGGCAAACCTGTTAATTCATCCATATATGCCATGCTATATGAGTCCAGCAAGATTGCTCCCATCAGGCTCAGGGGCATGAAACTAAACAGCATCAGGTTTTGGTTTGTACTCCCTGGATAGTGAAAAAACAGGATAACTTGTAACAAGACCACAAATATTCCACTTTCCAGCCATGACGTACTTCGGATTGCGACCACAAGTGATACCAGCAACCAGGTGATGCTCCAGACTCCCAGTAACTGACCAAACTGACTATTTAGCCAAGTTATTGGCTGAAAAAGAGTGGTTTGCGCCACTATATCTATAAGACCATAATGACGCTGTACTATCCAATAAGCGATTCCCAGCTGAACTAACCAGAAGATAACGAGCAAAAAGCTCTGCGTACTTAATAAGCCTCTTTCGCGAAAAAAAGCAAATAGTGCAACATTCACCGGAACCAGTAGCACCGTTATGGTAATAGCTCCCATGAACCAGGGCTGTTGGTACTGTTCCAGTACAAACCAATAGAAACCTGTAGTCAGAATGATCAGCAGGGCTATGCGCGAGCGGTGAAAACCTAGTGCTAAAGACAGGGCAACTAAAGCGGTTAAGAATGGAAAGTAAACGGTTGCGGAAAGCAAGCCAGGCGGTAATTTTGCCAAATAGGCGGATAGCACCCAGGCCGCAGCCAGGATGATAAAAGTAAGCAGGATAGGGCGATGAATAGCCAAAATATTGCCTAAGAAGAAAATGGTGCCGGCACCACGAATCGAACGCGGGACCTACTGATTACAAGTCAGTTGCTCTACCAACTGAGCTATGCCGGCAACAGGACGCATATGCTATTCAATCACGAACATTTTGGCAATGACTGATCCACGATTATTCTGCATTTTTTTACTCCTTTATATGAATTACTGCAGCCGAATGATTTTCTGGCCTTATTTGCAGTCTCTTTTTGCGACTTTTGCACCCTTATTGCCGCGTATCAGTGATTTCAGAATCGCCTCATCAGCCTTTTTACCCTGCGGATTCTTTACATCCAGCCAGTATTGCTTCTTTTTCACTTTTACCGTGGCCATAACAGGGGCAAAGCCTGCATCCTGTAGACGCTTCAGGCGATTATCCGCCCCGGACTTGGTCGAAAACAGTCCGACTGAAAGCTTGATACCACTCTTCTTGCGAATCAGTTGCGTATCCTTGAAACCTTTATATTTCAATCGATCCAGTAGCTGTCGCGCCTCGGCATCTGATTTAATACCATCTATATACAACCAGTGGCGGGATTCCTGTTTGTCTGCACGGCGAGCCTTGTCGATATCCAGCCCCATAGCTTTCACTCGCGCCTCTACCTGCCTTAAGGCCTTTTCGGTTTTAACCGGCCCCAGGGTATAACAAACTGCAGCGGGCTTTGGCTCTACCTTAGGCTCTGGCTTCGCTACCTCTTTAGTCGGCGGTTTAACCGCCATAGTTTCAGGTTCGGGTTTAGGTTCTGCGGCAACAGGCTCTTCTACCTTTTTCGCCATCACCTCGGGCTTGGCGGCTTCAGGTTGTAGCTCTGACGCAGGCATCTCTGCTGGTGCTGCAAGAGGATCACCGATCGGCACGATGCCGAGCATCTTTTTCTGCTCGTCATCCAGCTCGGTTAAAAGCGTAAGTGGATCATACTCGCCAGAGTGATTAGATGTCTGGGCAAGTTCTTGATCTTGGTTCGCAAAATATTGCCAGGCAAAAAAGCCGCCATTTAGCAGCAACATGAACAAGATTAGCCATCTCATTCAACATCTCCCTTATTATTCATTTTGGCCAGTACCGCCATTCCTTCCAGCACCAGGTGCGGACGATATTGCCAGTTACCCTTTAACATTGACATGATTTTACTTCCATTGCCACCCGTGATTATTCCTTGCAATGGGCCAATATGCTGATTTTCACTCATCACGCTATTCACTGCGCCTGATAGTGCAGTACGTATACCCTGGCTAATGCAACTATCTGTATCTTTCCCCAGGCAACCAGCATCCTCGTAACTTGTAACTTGTGGCAATAGTGCGGTTGAGTTATGCAGGGCGTTCGCCATCATCTGCATTCCCGGTATTATTTGACCGCCTAAATGTTGCCCATCAGCAGCTATGATATCGATGGTCATGGCGGTGCCACAGTCAACGACACAGACGGCACTTTGCAGCTGATTTTTGGCCGCGATCATCGCCAGCCATCGATCCACTCCTAACTTATCGGCATGTTGGTAGGCATTTTTTACCCCGGCAGCATGCTCACTGGAAGAGAGCCGTTTTATTTGCCGGTGTGTTTGTGATGACAATTCATGCAAAACCTGGAACACCACGTCATTGTTCGCTACCGCGGCTACCAGTATATCTGTGATTTCGCCAGCAGTTTGCCACTGCTCCAGCAGATACTGATAAGAAAAGCGTTCATCCTCATACGCCAGTGCAGCATGGTGTTGCAGGCCAGCGGCGGTCAACCAGGCCCATTTACATGCACTATTTCCGACATCAACTAAAAGCACTAAACGAGTATTCATATTTACGACGACATACGAAGCGAGACTTCGCCACTTTGATAGGCCTTCACACCTTCGCTGGTTTGCAATAACAAGCTACCGTATTGATCTATCCCTTGAACCTTGCCGGTGATTACCTGTTGAGGAAAGTGTAACTCGACTTCCTGACCAGCATACTGATCCATCTTATTCCATGTTTCAAGGTAAGCTTGCATGCCTTCTCTTTCAAACTGTTCAAGGTTGGCTCTTAGCTGCAGCAAGATTTTGGCAACGATCTGGTTACGTGACAGTTTCTGCTCCGTTAACGAAGATAGATCTATCCATGGCTGATCAATAGCGCTGGCGGCCTCATCCGGCATAGCCAGGTTAACACCGATGCCGATCACTACCGCCTGTTCAGCGTATGCCTCTCCAGTCATCTCTAACAGGATACCGGCTAGTTTTCTTTGCTGAACTATCACATCATTTGGCCATTTGACACCGATGCCTTCTACTCCCAAAGCGTTTAATGCCTGTGTAACCGTCAAGGCACAGATCAAGCTACCACAAGCCACCGCAGCAGGGGCCATTTGGGTACGCCATAAATACGACATATATATATTAGTGGCAATAGGAGAGATCCATTGACGGCCACGGCGACCACGACCAGCCGTTTGCAGCTCAGCAAGACACACTGAACCATTCTCGGCACCGTTTTTGGCTTGTTCTAAGAGATAACTATTAGTGGAATCCAGTGACTGGTGAACTTCTATATTATAGTGACTGGACTCAGCCCCCATATAGCTATAGATGGCATCAAGATCCAGGCACTCGACCGGCCGGGATAAGCGATAGCCCTTACCTGTCACAGCGTGCACTTCAAGGCCTTGCTTACGTAGTGATTCGATGGCTTTCCAGATTGAGGCGCGGCTGATGTTGAGGCTGCTTGCCAGCTCTTCGCCGGAGTAAAAGCGGCCATCTTGAAGGTGTTGTAGAACAGTATAGGCAGTAGTCATACGGGTAAGTCTACCAAACTTACCCGTTTAAACTGTGAAATGAATTTAGTCTTCGTAGCGTTTAAACACCAGGCTGGCGTTGGTACCGCCAAAACCGAAGCTGTTAGACATGACCTGCTTGAGGCCAGCATTCTCTATTGTTTCGGTAACGATAGGCATACCTTCCGCTGCCTCATCCAGCTCATCTACGTTAATCGATGGTGCAATAAAGTCACCTTCCATCATTAACAGGCTATAGATCGCCTCATTCACACCGGCCGCGCCCAGGGCGTGTCCGGTCAAGGATTTGGTAGAGGCAATCTTGGGAATGTTATCGCCAAAGACATTACGCACCGCTCCCAGCTCCTTGGTATCTCCCACAGGAGTACTGGTTCCATGGGCATTGATGTAATCAACGTCACCTTCGACCGTCGACATCGCTTGCTTCATACAGCGCTCGGCACCTTCACCAGATGGCGCGACCATGTCGTAGCCATCAGAAGTGGCACCATAACCAACCAGTTCAGCATAGATCTTGGCGCCACGAGCCTTGGCGTGCTCCAGCTCTTCCAGCACCACCAGACCGCCACCGCCTGAAATAACAAAACCATCACGGTTGGCATCATAGGTACGCGAGGC
Source organism: Gammaproteobacteria bacterium (assembly GCA_014762485.1). Lineage (GTDB taxonomy): Bacteria > Pseudomonadota > Gammaproteobacteria > Thiohalospirales > Thiohalospiraceae > JABURT01. Next base: position 4,785 of record JABURU010000240.1, read on the forward strand.
CTTTTCCGGCGTCTCATTATATTTGGAAGAGAGTGCGCCCATGCCATCAAACAACAGGGTTAATGACCAGTGAACCTCTTCACCACCGCCTGCAAAGACGATGTCCTGCTTGTTGAGCTGTATTTGCTCCATGGCATTACCAATGCAGTGTGCGCTGGTGGAACAGGCAGAACTAATAGAGTAATTCACGCCCTTGATCTTAAAGGCCGTAGCCAGGTTAGCGGAAGTGGTACTCCCCATAGTACGAGGCACCATGTAAGGGCCGACACGTTTGGCGCCACGCTCACGTAAGGTATCTACGGCGGCAACCAGATCATTATTCGATGCGCCGCCTGAGCCGACGATAATCCCGGTCCGCTCATTGGAGACCTGTTCATCAGACAAACCAGAATCATCGATTGCCTGTTGCATCGCGATATAGTTATAGGCCGCCGCGGCTCCCATGAAACGCAGCAACTTACGATCAATGTTCTCTTTCAGATCTATGTTGATCGGGCCATCTACATGCGAGCGGAAGCCCAAGTCAGCGTATTCCTGATTAAATTTTATGCCGGATTTACCAGCCTTGAGAGAGGCCGTAACCTCCTCCGCATTATTGCCTATGCTGGAAACAATACCGAGACCTGTAACAACTACGCGACGCACCTTACACCTCAACTAATCAGAAGTTATCTGTACTGGTGAATAAACCAACACGCAAATCTTTTGCTTCGTATATCAAGCGATCATCAACTTCCAGTTGCGCATCACCAATTCCCATAAAGAGCTTACGCTTGATAACTCGCTTTAAATCTATTTTGTATCTAACCAGTTTAGCACTTGGCAAAACCTGTCCGGTGAACTTTACTTCGCCTGCAGCAAGTGCACGGCCACGACCTGGACCACCGGCCCAGCCAAGATAGAAACCAATTAGTTGCCACATGGCATCCAGGCCTAGACAACCTGGCATCACAGGATCATTTTCAAAGTGGCAGTCAAAAAACCACAGATCGGGACGTACATCCAGTTCAGCAATGATCTGACCCTTACCGTAGGCACCCCCCTCTTCAGAGATGGTGGTTATACGATCAAACATCAGCATAGGAGGCAGTGGCAGCTGGGCATTTCCAGGGCCAAACAATTCACCATGACCACATGCGATCAAATCTTCATAAGAATAACTGCTCTTCTGTTCCATTTTTGTCCCGATTTCACTATCCGGCAACAGCGCCCAGTGAACTAAATATTGAATAAAACTGAGACCCTTAGTGTA
>JABURU010000229.1 GCA_014762485.1 Gammaproteobacteria bacterium
GCTAACCCTGGCTGGGGCACTGATGCAGGTCTTGCTGCGCAACCCTTTGGCAGACCCTTACGTCCTTGGCTTGTCGGGTGGCGCAGCGGTGGCGGCCTTGCTCGCTATGCTCTCCGGTGTGAGCGGCCTGTTATTACAATCCAGTGCCTTTGCTGGTGCCCTGCTGGCGACCCTGGTTGTCTTCAGCCTGTCTCATGGTCTGGGCCAATGGACCTCGCACCGCCTCTTGCTCACGGGCATCGTGCTGGCCGCCGGCTGGGGCGCCTTGATCAGTTTTTTATTGGCCATCGCTCCCAACCAGCACCTTCCCGGTATGTTGTTTTGGTTAATGGGCGACCTCTCCCCGGCCCGACAGCCTGCCTGGGCACTGTGGCTCCTGTTCATAGGCGTGGTACTGGCCTTTTTTATGGGACGTAGCCTGAACATCCTTTCCCGGGGCGAACAACATGCAGCGACCCTGGGGGTTAATACCCGTCGCCTGCGCTATACCATTTACGCATTGACTTCTTTATATACCGCCACCGCTGTCACCCTGGCTGGCAGTGTGGGATTTGTTGGTCTGGTGGTTCCGCACCTCACCCGTCTGCTGATAGGCAGTGACCATCGCATTCTGCTGCCGGCCTCTGCCCTGCTGGGAGGCAGCCTGCTGGTGCTGGCGGATACACTGTCGCGTACTATCATCGCCCCCCAGCAACTCCCCGTAGGCGTGGTTACTGCGCTGATCGGTGTACCGCTATTTTTATTCCTGTTAAACCGGGGACAACAGCGTGTCTGAGTACCGTATTGAAAACCTGTGCATAGAGCGGGGCGAAAAGGTTCTGTGTGCAAACCTGAGTCTGGAATTTAAGCTTGGCCAATGTTGGGGGATACTAGGTGCCAATGGAGCAGGAAAGACTACCCTGCTGCATACCATGGCCGGTTTATATACGCCCAGAGCGGGCCGACGCCTGGTTCAAAACACTGAATTAGACCAGTTGAATCATATCGAACGGGCCAAACGCCTGGGACTGCTGTTCCAGCACAATCCCAACCCGTTTCCCTCTAGCGTGGAAGAGACAGCATTACAGGGCCGTCATCCACACCTAAATCCCTGGCAATGGGAAACCGATCATGACAAGGCCCAGGCCATAGCAGCCTTACGACGTGTCGAACTGGAAGGGTTAAAAGACCGTCAGGTAGACTCGCTCTCTGGAGGAGAGCGACAAAGGCTGGCCATTGCCACCCTGTTAACCCAAAACCCAACCACCCTGCTATTGGACGAGCCCATTAACCACCTTGATCTGCACCACCAAATCAAGGCATTAGGCTTATTTGCCAATATGGCACGCGAGCAGCAACACCTGGTCATCATGAGCATGCACGATATCAATCTTGCACAACGCTTTTGCGATCATATGTTGCTGATGTTTGCGGGTGGGAAGGTGATTTATGGAGAAACGGCCAAGGTGATGACTAAACAGAACCTGACGCAGCTATATTGCCATTCGATGCTACAGATAGAGGGGCCGCACGGGCCGTTATATGTTCCCGAATAGAGGTCGTTTTTTGCACCTCAAACTTATTTTGTAGCCAGTTAATCACCGTTTTCCACTGCTCGACATCTGCTTCGGTTTGCGATGAGGGCAAGTCATGGATCCCCAGGCCTTCGTCCACTGCGCGCACATAATTCTGCGTATCACGTAGAATACCGACAAAAGGCAACCCCAGTGTTTTCAGAAAGCGTCGCAGCGTATGATAAATACGGGTGTTGGCCTTTACTCGGTTGGCAACGATGCCCAGGCGAATGCCGTGCTGTCGTATCTTGCCATCCAGTAACAGGTCACGAATAAAGTCGGCCGTGGCCGAAATATCAATCGGTGAAGGTTGAACCGGTATAAGTATGGTATCCACCTGTGCCACCAACTTGGCCAGAGCATGACCGGCTACCCCGGCCGGGGCGTCGATGATGGTCTTTTGATAGAGAGGATTTTGCATTAACCAGGCACGGGTAACATTGGGCCTGTAACCGGCATCCCCACCCTTCATTCCTACAATTTTTGGCAGGTTATCCATACGTTGAGACAACCAGCGCATACTGGAACCCTGGGGGTCCTGATCCACCAGTAAGGTTGAGTATTGGCGCGCAAAATACGAGGCCAAATTCGTCGCCACAGTGGTCTTTCCACATCCACCTTTCGCATTCACCACCAGGATACGCTGCGCTTTATCCTGCATCTTTATTGCTGTCGCTCCACAAATGACAGTGCCAGATAACTAATTTAGCGTCTGTAGAAGAAAAATGTGAAGCCCAACACGCTATTTTTACAATATTGTCACAGGATCTTAGAGTTTATAGTTCAAGCGTTACATTAATTAGCGCCGCTTGACAGCCTTACGCTCTACACATAGAGTGACGCCACTGTTCAGGTGCCCTGGGTTGTTGTCATACATCAGGGTGAAACGGGAAATCGGTTAAAGTCCGATGCTGCCCCCGCAACGGTAAGTGAGTACATCAGGCCAACACGCCACTGTGTCATCGACATGGGAAGGCGGTCTGACAGGAATGAATCCACTCACAAGCCCGGAGACCGGCCTGAATACCGAAAGCAATGTTGCGGAGGGCAACATGGGCGGACCACCCTCCACCCTCAATCCCTCCTCACAAGGCTGATGTTTCGCGCGCGGGTGTGCGCAATTAGTATTTGAGGATGTAAATGAAATTCCAACGTACCCTGATTTCCCTGACTGTCTTCGCGGCAATACAACCGACTCTATTGCTCGCCGAAGATAACTCCATCATCGTAACCGCAACACGAACTGCACAAACAGCCGACGACGCTCTTGCCAGCGTCAGTGCCATTAATCGAGAGGATATAGAGGCCAGCCAAGCCTATAGTCTGGGTGAGTTATTACGCTCAGAAGGCGGAATAGATATCACTACCCAGGGAAGTTATGGCAAGTCGACCCAGCTCTACATGCGAGGCACCGAATCGGATCACGTTCTGGTGCTGGTTGATGGCGTACGAGCCGCCTCTGCCACCACAGGTGCTTTCGCCTGGGAAAACATCTCACTGGAGCAGGTAGAGCGTATTGAAATCGTACGCGGTCCCCGCGCTAGCCTGTATGGTTCCGATGCCATAGGCGGTGTGGTGCATATTTTTACTCGCCAGGCAGCTGAGAATAGCGTGGCGATCAATTACGGCAGTTACAACACGCAACGCATCTCCGTCACTACAGCAGGTGGCAACAGATGGAAATACGCCATTGCTGCACATAGCATGAATTCTGATGGTTTCCCTACCAAAGAGACAGAAACCGAAGACATGGGAGCACGCCAGACCGGAATGACCGCAACACTGAATCATATGCTCTCTCAGCAATCCGATCTGCAACTGCGCTACAACTACACAGAAGGTTCGAATGAATTCGATAGTTCTACCGGTGACAGCGAGACGAAAAACCAGCTATTAAGTGTTAAGTTCCAACAGACACTCTCAGATAACTGGCGACATTATCTGCTAGTAGGTAATACCATTGATCAATACACTAGCTACAGCCCTTTTACGCCTTCAACGATTACCACCGACCGTAATAGCCTAAGCTGGCAAAATGAGCTGTTATCCGGCGCCCATGTTACCAGCGTAGGTCTGGATATTACTTCTGATCATGCCAGCAAAGATAACAGCGGCATCATAGATGAGACCCTCGAAAACAAGGGTCTGTTCCTGCAGCAGGAGTGGGATCTGGTAGACAGCAGCCTTACCGCCGCTTTACGCCATGACCAGAACAATGCCTTCGGTAGCTATCAGACAGGCAGCCTTGCCTGGGGACAGAAGCTGAGTACATCTCGCTGGTTTGTCTCTTACGGCTCTGCCTATAAGGCCCCATCCGTTAATGATCTTTACTGGCCGCTAAGCAGCTCCGAATATTTAGGTACTACCTACATCACACAGGGTAATACCGCATTGGTACCAGAAGAGTCTAATACCCTAGAGTTGGGCTGGATGGCCCTGGAACAAAGCAACTACCACTGGAATATCAATCTTTACCAGACAAAGATTGACAACATGATCGACTGGGCCTCCAGCGAAACCGCACCAAGTGAGTACACCTATCAACCTGTGAATGTTGGAAACGTATCGATCAACGGGTTAGAAATGGGACTGGACTACCCGCTGGGCAAATGGCTACTGGAGACAGACCTTACCCTGCTAAAGGCAATTAATAACGATACATCCTTACAGGTGGACCGCCGACCAGAAGAGTCTCTTAACCTGAAGTTCGTACGAAAATTCGCAGACAGCATGGTAAATATCCACATGCAATACGCATCTGAGAGAAACGATCGTGGTGGCAGTACCATTCTGGATTCTTATTCACTGGTACATATGAACTACAAGCAACAGTTAGGTAAGCACTCCCACTGGACTCTCAGGATCGAAAATCTGCTGAATACCGATTATGCTCTGGCAGAGGGTTACTCGGCTAAATACCTGACACCGGGTCGCAGTTTCTATGCCGGTATAAAAATCGGTTTCTAAATTATGCACCAAACATCAGGGCGTACAGGTAATAGCAATATAATACTGGCCTTTGTCGGCTTGTCCCTATTACTTCACGCCCTGATCCTTTCTGTAATACCCAGTGGGTCTGAGTACAATGTAGAGTCGCCCTTACCTCTAATAAGCGCCCACATTCAATCCAGTATGGCTACCCCACAAGCGACTAATGAGAAAACTGAAAAAAATAATCCTATAGCGCCTAAGTACACCAAAGCAAATAACTCGACCAGTTCAGCAAAGACGACTGTACAAGAGTCATCAACCCTTGTAGAAAGTAACACGACATTAACTCAGGTTGCGGAAGAGATAGAAAGCAGTGAATGGAAGAACGAAGTCAAAGCAGAACTATCTGAATCATTAAAACTCTATTTCCACTACCCTCGTGCCGCAAGAAAGCGTAACTGGCAAGGCAAAGTTATCCTCGCTCTTAACATCCATGCCAATGGTCAAATTACAGATCTGCAGATAGCCAGATCATCCGGTTATGAAATTCTGGACAATGCTGCCATATCAGCTATAAGCAAGACCGCGAAACTGCAGAATATTGCTCTGCTTGAGGAACGAATGGAAACTAATGAAATACTTAGCTTACACGTACCTATTATATACAAACTTAGATAGATAATAGAAATGGGACATCGACTATCAAAAATATACACTCGCACTGGTGACAATGGCACCACCGGTATTGCTGGAAATATACGTGTAGTAAAAGACAGCTCCCGGATTGAGGCCATCGGTACCATTGATGAGTTGAATAGCCTCATAGGCATAGTGCTGGCGTATAACATTCCAGACACGGTCACGTTATGCCTGAACAACATACAGAACGACCTGTTTGATCTGGGGGGCGAGCTGGCAATGCCTGAACACCAGGCCATCAATCAGCCATACATCGACCGTATCGAGTCTGAGCTGGATCGATTTAATGAAGCATTGCCAGTGCTAAAAGAATTTATTTTACCTGCCGGTGGACTGGCTACTTCGTCTTGCCACCTGGCTCGTAGCGTCTGTCGCCGGGCCGAACGCAACATGGTGAGTTTGCATCGCGATGAAGCCTTAAACCCGCTTGCGATAGCTTATATAAACCGTCTCTCTGATCTGTTATTTGTAATCGCCCGTGTACTATCGCGCCATGAGAATGGTAGCGAAGTATTATGGCAACCGAGAAAGAACGCTCATGATTAAAGTCATTACCTTTGTTATCACTATGATGATAACGCTTCAGGCCAATGCACAGGAATGTCCACGCATTATCAGTCAATCACCATACATTACCCATACACTGGAGTGGATGGGATTGAAGTCATGCATCATCGGCACCAGTCGTTACGACAAGTTGGGCCTGCCCACCACCGGCGGGGTGCTTGATCCCGATGCCGAGGCCATCGATAGTTTAATGCCGGATGTGATTTTTACCTCCGACTGGACCAAGCCAGATGTATTGGCC
>JABURU010000209.1 GCA_014762485.1 Gammaproteobacteria bacterium
GTTTATTGGTTTGGAAATATAGTCATCCATACCACACTCTATACAACGCTCTTTATCACCCTTCATGGCATTGGCTGTCATGGCAATAATGTTCGTATGTCTGTTTTCAGTTTCAATGGTTCTAATTTTTCGAGTTGCATCATAACCATCTAATATAGGCATTTGGCAGTCCATAAACACCAGATCATAATCCTGTTCACTTAGCGCATCGACAGCTTCCTGACCATTATTCACTAACACTGGATTAAAGCCGAATTTTTTCAATATACCGGCAGCTACTTTCTGATTAATCGCGTTATCTTCAACCACCAGTATACGCTCTGCACGAGAACCAACTTCAGCCTCAACTTCTATATCGGCTTTTTTCTGTGGTATTTTTTTCCCGACAAATGTATTCACCATTGTATTAAATAATAGTGACTGCCTGATGGGCTTGGTTATTTGAACTTCAACACCTATCTTTTCCAGGCGTTCACTTTCATTTTGAACATCCATCGAGGTTAACATCACCATATGCAAATCATTAAAACGATTATCCTTACGAACATTTTCTGCCAGCTCTATGCCATCCATTCCGGGCATCATCATATCCAGCACCGCCATATTAAACGGGTCACCTTTATTATAAGCCTCATCCAGTGCCTTTAATGCGTCGAACCCATCTTCTACACTTTGATAAGCCATATCCCAGTTTTCAAACAGGAACTCTAACACCAGCCTGTTAGTAGCATTATCATCTACAATGAGTATTTTTTTACCCAGCAATATCTCATGGGAATATTCATCAGACACGCCCTGACCTATCTCCATCGGCAACTCAAACCAGAAGGTACTGCCTTCACCAACGACAGACTCAACCTTTAGTTCACCATGCATTAAGTCAATCAATTCCCTGGAGATACTTAAACCTAAACCAGTACCACCAAATTTCCTCGTTGTCGAACCATCGGCCTGGGAAAACGATTCAAAAATTCTTCTTTGTGCTTCCGGCTCAATACCAATGCCAGTATCAGATACATCAAACCGAACCTTAATCGAACCCGCTTTTTCTTCTTCACTATGAACACGAATAACCACTTCGCCTTCGGTTGTAAATTTAATCGCATTACCTAATAAGTTGGACAATACCTGTCTTAAACGTGATGGATCACCTTTGACCCAACGAGGAACATCTGGCTCAACCACACTAACTACTTCCAGGCCTTTTCCATGTGCAGCAGAAGCCATTAGGCTCACCACCCCCTCAACCACTTCTATGACATCAAAATCAATATATTCCAGCTCAAGCTTACCAGCTTCGATCTTCGAGATATCCAGTATGTCATTTAATAGTGCCAGAAGATTTTCGCCCGAACTTGATGCGACATTTACAAACTCACGCTGTTCATCGGTTAACTCGGTGTAACGCAATAAGGTCATCATGCCTAACAAGCCATTCATCGGAGTGCGAATTTCATGGCTCATGTTTGCCAGGAATTCAGATTTGGATTTGGCGGCATTCTCTGCATTCACCACGGCAATGGCCAGTTCCTCTGATTTGTTTTCCAGCTCCTGAGTTCGTTGCTTAACGGCTTTTTCCAGGTGAACATTGGTATATTTTAAGCGCTCTTCGGCATCGGCCCGTGTACTGATCTCATTCGCCAGGCGTCGGATAATCGGATTGGTTATGCCAACAAACAGTACCGCTCCCAGCAATATCAATACCAGGCTGACGACCAATGTATTGAGTACCGCTCCGGCATAGGGGGCATTAAACTCAGAAACATCCATTTTTGCTGCCACCACCAGTGGCAACGAATTCACTTTAGAAAATGCCATGATAGTTTCTTCATTTCGGTAATCGTTTAATACTTCCGTTGCCCCCTCCCCTTCAAATGCCCGCTTAATAACCGAGCCCATAAAGCTATTTTCGGCAATGACATTGTCTTCTGCTTCATCACCAAAACGTAGACTAAACATATATAGAGAACTGACATGATCTTTCCATATATATAAAAGCTCACCACTTTCACCAAAATCTCTTATTTTTTCATGCGCCGTCTCTACCTGACTCAAGGTAGCACCGGATGAACCCAGCAAGTGAGCATCCTGGCTCCACACCTTATCAAAGCGAGCAACCGAATCGATTAATCCCGCCTGGCTCGTGGCTAGTTGAAGTAACATGTTTTTCTGGATATTCAAGGATTTCGAATAAATGGAGGAGAACGAAAAGGCACCACTAACGACCGTAATCATCGCCATGATCATTACCAGCAATACCAGTCGTTTACGCGATGAATGCTGACCAGAACCAGTGGAAAACATATAACCTATGGCATTAACAATCGACAAGGCCAATGCGATAAAGATGGCAAAGATAAGAGTATCACTGGCAATGAAGGTGTGATACTCAACGACATCCTCATAATAAAGCTGCATTGCGGCCATGCCTGTGTAATGCATACCGCAAATCGCCACCCCCATCACCAGAGCACTGGCAACAATAAGGGTATGCTTTGCTTTCTTAACATTTTTTAGCCGGAAGGCTATCAACATGGAGGCAATAGCAGCAGCAATAGCAATAATGATAGACAGGATAACCAGCCCGTTATCGTATCGCATCTCAGCATTAAGGTTCATCGCCATCATGCCGGTATAGTGCATGGAGGCAATACCCAGACCCGCAATGATACCGGCCAGCAACACTCTCTGACGGCTAAACTCGCCAGACAATACCTTGAACACCACCAGGCATGACAACACACTCACAAGCAGAGAAAAGCTGGTTAAGCGGATGTCATAACGTACTTCAATGGGCAGATGCAGGGCCAGCATACCAATGAAGTGCATTCCCCATATACCGGTACCCAGTATCAGACCACCCACGAGGATATAAACCGCCAGCTCCCGGTCTTTTACCTTGGGTAGTCGAATGGCAACACGCAGTGCTGTATATGATGTGGCTGCGGCAACGATATATGACAGGGCTACCAACAGCAGATCATAATGGCCGTGAATAGGTAACAGAGGCATCCAGATCTCTTCTATTTCTATGCTATACATCCTTGTATATCGCATAGCTGGCCAGGATACAGCACCTCTGCCAGACTTTTATCAATTGTTTACAAATTTACACAGTTCATGCGGTTATTCGTTACAGTTTAGTAACAAATACCGGTTACACACCTAAATCAGGCACTGATACCGGAGTGCCTTAACAGGGCGTCAATTTCCGGCTCACGGCCGCGAAAGTCTACAAACAACTCCATAGGCTCCCTGGCACCACCCTGTTCGAGGATACACTCCAGGAATTCGACACCGGTATCACGGTCAAAAATCCCTTTTTCCTCAAACTTGGCAAAGGCATCCGAGGACAATACTTCTGCCCACTTATAACTGTAATAGCCGGCGGCATAGCCTCCGGCAAAAATATGAGAGAAGCTGTGCTGGAAACGATTGTAATCAGGCTGTGGCACCACCGCTACCTCGGCTCGAACCTCGTTCAGAATTTCCTGGATACGCGCGCCCTGTGCCTCATCATATTCACGGTGCATACGGAGATCAAACATCGCAAACTCCAGCTGACGCACCATCGTCATACCGGACTGGAAATTCTTTGCGGCCAGCATCTTGTTATATAAATCGTCCGGCAACTTTTCATCATTCTCATAGTGGCCGGAGATCAGGTCCACCGCATCACGCTCCCAACACCAGTTTTCCATAAACTGACTGGGCAACTCTACCGCATCCCAGGCCACGCCCGAAATACCCGATACACCGGGATAATCAATCTGCGTCAGCATATGGTGCAGGCCATGGCCAAACTCATGGAACAGGGTGATCACTTCATCGTGGGTAAACAGCGCCGGTTTGCCCTCTACCGGGGCAGAAAAGTTGCACGTCAGGTAGGCAACCGGGGTTTGGATCGAGCCATCGGCATTTCGCTTGCGAGAAATGCACTCATCCATCCAGGCACCACCACGCTTTTTACTACGAGAGTAGAGATCCAGGTAAAACTGGCCTCGAATATCGCCATCAGCGTTACGAATTTCGTAGAAGCGGACATCCTTATGCCAGCTATCCACACCACTGACTTCTTTAATTTCCAGTCCATACAGGCGTTTGACTACTTCAAACATACCCGGTACCACCCTGGTCTCAGGGAAATAGGGCTTTAGATCTTCCTGGGTAAAGTCAAACTTCTCTTCCTGTTGCTTCTCCGAGTAGTAAGCAATATCCCAGTTCTCCAGCTTATCGATACCGTGCTGAGCGCGGGCGTATTCATGTAATTCGTTTAACTCATCCTGGGCCATACCCAGTGAACGATCGGCCAGATCCTTGAGGAAGCTCATCACCTGTTCCGGCTCTTTCGCCATCTTGGTCACCAATGAGCGCTCCGCGTAATTGGAAAAGCCGAGGATCTGCGCCAGCTCATGACGCAGGCGCAAAATATCTTCCATGATCTGACTATTATCCCACTGCCCGGCATTAGGACCTTTTTCCGAGGCCCGAGTGACATAAGCCTGGTACATCTCCTTACGTAATTCACGTGCTTCGGCATAGCTCATCACCGCGTAATAGGAGGGGAATTCGAGGGTAAAGACCCAGCCTTCCACCTCACGCTCTTTAGCCGCCTGCCGCGCCAACGCACGGGATGAAGAGGGAATACCCGCGACCTCGGCCTCATCGGTAATGTGTTTAAACCAGCCATGTGTTGCATCCAGCAGGTTCTCTTCAAACTTGGCGGTAAGGCCTGACATCTCCTGCTGGATAGCCTTGTAGCGCGCCTTTTTATCCTCAGGCAGGTCTACACCAGCGAGGCGAAAGTCTCGCAGAGCATTATTAATGATCTTCTGCTGAGCCACATCCAGCTGCTGAAACGCATCCGAGTCGTGTACCTGTTGAAAGGCATTAAACAGGCGCTGATTTTGCCCCATCTCGGCAGCATAGGCCGATAGCTTGGGCAGGCAGGCATTATAGGCCTCACGCAGCTCATCGCTATTGACCACCGAATTCATATGACTCACCGGCGACCACATCTGATTCATCCGGTCATCCAGCTCCTCCAGGGGTTGTACCAGGTTTTCCCAGGTATACTGGCTGTGACTATCGAGTAGTTCCTCTATCTGTTTGCTGTTTTGCTGTATAAAATATTCCACCGCCGGAACCACGTGTTCAGGCTTAATCTGGCTAAACGGAGGAAGGCCGGTTAGGGAAAGCAGAGGATTGGACATTAAAATCACCTACGTTTTATAGTGCGTCTAAATTATTAATAGTTTACGTTATTGTGGCGGCAAACGCGCCCATTTCAACCAGGAATCCTTATGAGCATACATGCCAGCGCCATTATTGACCCTTCAGCCGAAATCCATGAGTCTGTGGAAATTGGCCCCTATACCATTATTGAAGGTCGCACCAGTATCGGAGAGGGAACGGTTATCGGCAGCGGCGTACGTATCTACCAGGGCACCCAGATCGGCAAACGCAACCGCGTTGATCATAATGTAGCCCTTGGATGTGAACCGCAGGATCTGGGATTCACGCCAGATATTCAAAGCGGCCTGATCATCGGCGACGATAACCATTTTCGCGAAAGCATGAACATCTCACGCGGCTCCAAGGATGGTAATAACACCATCATCGGTAATCATAATTACTTTATGTCGCTAACCCATGTGGCCCATGACTGTGTATTTGGCGATCACAACGTCATGACCCAAAGTGCCATTATTGCCGGCCACTCGACAGTCGGTCACCGTGCCTTTATTTCCGGACTGGTGGCGGTACATCAAAATGTCAATATTGGTGACTATGCCATGGTCGCTGGCCTGGCCAAAATCGTCAAAGATGTGCCACCGTATGCAACGATAGATGGTAACCCGGCCACGGTGATCGGGCTGAATGTAGTCGGCTTGCGTCGTGCCGGTTTTGACCAGGCACAACGCAACCAGATTCAACGTGCGTATAAAACCATCTCCCACTCTGGTCT
>JABURU010000208.1 GCA_014762485.1 Gammaproteobacteria bacterium
CCGCCTTTTTACGTTCTGGATGACCTGTATACCGTTAAGGTCTAGCGCGCTATCTCAGCGCTTACGCAGCCTGAACCGGAATGGAGTTCTTGCTATGAGTAATATCATTATTCTCATCAACATAGATCAGCGTGGGCTTATAGGTTGCCAGCTCTTGCTGGGTTAACCCCACATAGGCACAGATGATCACCAGATCACCGGGGCTAGCTTTATGCGCTGCCGCACCATTTATGGAGATCACACCCGAGCCCTCTTCCGCACGAATCGCGTAGGTCTCAAAGCGCTCACCATTGTTGATATTATAAATCTGGATCTGCTCATACTCACGTATACCAGATGCCTCCAGCAAGTGAGAATCTATGGCACAGGAGCCTTCATAATCTAGCTCCGCATGCGTAACCGAGGCACGGTGAATCTTTGCCTTGAGCATGTTTGTATGCATGTACTTATCCTGAAAAACTAAACCGTAATAGTAATATTATGAATGCCTAAGCGCTTAGATTCAACGCCAAGGCCGTTTCATAATACGTAACTCATTGAATTTCGATAGAAATGTTATCGATTAGTCTCGTAGAGCCCAGGTGTGCCGCCACTAAAATCACTAATGAGGTATCCCCAGCCTGTGCCGCCTGCAGCGTGAGGGCATTACAGATAACAAAATAATCCGTTTTAAATCCGGCCTGTTGTAACAGGTTAATCGCAGCCTGCTCAATATCAGCAAAATCATTTTCACCATCCAAAATTCGTTGCCGGGCAACGACCAGGGTACGATAAATTTCAGCGGCGGTCTCACGCTCAGTCTCTGACAGGTAGCCATTTCGTGAGCTCATCGCCAGACCATTACTTTCTCGTCTGGTCGGCACCCCGACGATGTCCATCGACAGGTTCAAGTCAAATACCATGCGACGAATAATGTGTAACTGCTGAAAATCCTTTTCGCCAAACACCGCAATGTCGGCCGGAACGATATTAAACAGTTTATTTACGACGGTCGCGACACCAGTGAAAAAGCCCGGTCTGAATGCCCCACAATACAATTCGGAGAGTTCTGGAACGGTAATACGTGTCTGATTATCACGCCCTTGTGGATACATCTCCGCCACACTGGGGGCAAATAACAGGTCAGCCCCATGATCCACTAGTTGTACCGCATCCTGCTCCAGGGTGCGCGGATAACTATCAAAGTCCTCATTAGGACCAAACTGGATAGGGTTAACAAAAATACTTACCACTACCTTGTCCGCAAGCTGCCCGGCTTTGTCTACCAGGGCCAGGTGTCCGTCATGTAAATTCCCCATCGTCGGTACAAAAGCGACGGTCAATCCTTTACGCTGCCAGTCACGGACAATGTGCTGGACCTGTTTAATATGGTGTTCGGTATGCATCGGATACTACTGGGTTAATGATTATAGAAAACAATGAGCAGCGGCAGGAAAGCTCCCCTCTTTCACCGCTTTTACATACTGCTGAATGGCCGCTTGTATTGAGTCAGAGCCTTGCATGAAGTCATGGGTGAATTTTGGACGTTTGCCCGGGGTAATGCCCAGCATGTCATATAATACCAATACCTGTGCATCCGTGTCGGGCCCTGCACCTATGCCAATAACCGGCACCGTAACACTCCTGGTCACCTCGGCAGCAAGCTGGCTGGGAACACATTCTAATAAAAGTAAATCCGCCCCGGCTTCAACCAACCTGGTAGCATCGCTCAATATTTCTTCGGCGGCATCGACACCACGCCCCTGAACCTTATAACCACCAAGCTTATGTACAGACTGTGGCTGCAAACCTAAATGACCACAAACAGGAATACCGAGTTCGCTCAGGCGTTTTACCACCTCTACCTGACTGGCGCCACCTTCCAGCTTCACCATATGGGCACCACCTTGTTGCATCAGGCGACCGGCATTGTGTACCGCCAGCTCGGGAGTAGCATCCGACATAAAGGGCATATCGGCCATAATTAAAGCGTTGTTACTACCACGACTGACGGCACGTGTATGGTAAACGATGTCATCAACTGTCACCGGCAAGGTAGTCTCATCTCCCTGGATCACCATTCCCAGAGAATCTCCCACGAGGATCACTTCAACACCACATTCATCCACCACCGATGCAAAAGTGGCGTCGTAGGCCGTCAATACAGCGAACTTCTCACCATCGGCCTTCATTTTATGCAGTGTCGATACGGTAACCTTGTTAGCGCTCATTACATCTCCAGTGGCATAGGATTAAAAAAGTGTCTTCCACTTTTCACACTTTTTATCTGTTCCAGTAATTGATTATAGTCGTTGTCATTGTTGACCAAATCAATTCCAGATGCATTCACAATCAATAGAGGCACTGTGTAGTAATCATAAAAGAAACGCGCATAAGCATCCGATAGTTGCTGTAGGTATTTACTATCTATATTGCGCTCATAATTACGTCCGCGTTTGGCAATACGCTCGGATAATACATCTACCGGTGCCTGTAGATATATCACCAGATCTGGTTGGGTAATTTCCAGCGTCATATTGGCATATATTTGATCGTACAAATGCAACTCATTATCATCCAGTGTCAGCTCGGCAAAAAGGCGGTCTTTTTCCAACAGAAAGTCGGCGACCCGCACAGGGCTAAACATATCGCCCTGTCTTATCTCCTGCATCTGTCTCACACGCTGGGTCAGGAAAAATAGCTGGGTAGGCAATGCAGCCTGACGTGGGTTTTCATAAAACTTGTCCAGAAATGGGTTCTCTTCTGGTCCTTCCAGCAACAGCTCACTATCAAAACTCGCTGACAGCCTATGTGCCAAAGTCGTTTTACCTACACCTATCGGCCCTTCTACGACGATGTAACGGGGATGATCATGCATTGTTATTTTCTATTCTCACTAAGCCGTCTAATGGACAATTTTCCATCACCTCGGACATGGTTCTACCATCAGGAAACTGAAGGTTTGGTGAAATTTCCTGCAAAGGATACAGGACAAAATTACGTTCAAACAGCCCCGTATGAGGCACGGTTAATCTCGGGGTTTGTATAACCTTACTGGCATACATAATGATATCCAGATCCAGTGTCCGTGGGCCCCAGCGTAGACCTTGTCGTGTCCGGCCCTGGCGATGCTCAATTGCCTGAAGCTGGTCTAATAAGGCCTCGGCAGACAGGGTGGTTATCAGGCAGGCCACCGCATTCACATAATCTGGCTGTTCCTGTGGTCCCATCGGGGCACTACGATAATAAGAGGATACCTGCAACAGCTCGGTATCTGGCATCTCATTCAATGCCACTACAGCCTGATCCAGCTGCTCTATAGGCTGCCCCAGGTTACTACCCAGTGCAATATAGCTAGTAACCGACCTCATCCATCGGCTCGCCTGTTACGTGGTGAAGAACGTCTACGGCGACGCTTTTTACTGTGCCCTGAACCATCGGACTCCAGTGCACGTACCATCACCCGCTGCTCGGACTCATCTACCTGTTGGAAACGCGTCCACCATTCACCCAGTTCAGCATTCACTTCGCCACTTTCGGCTCGAAGCAATAGAAAATCATACGCGGCACGAAAACGATCATGCGAAAGTAATGCGAATGCCCGTTTACCCTGTCGCCGTGGAAGACGAGTTTGCATGATCCACATCTCGCGCATCATGACCGAAAAGCGACGAGGAATAGAGATATGCTTCACCTGCTGAGACAAAACCACATCCGCCGCGGCATGAAAAGCCTGGTAGGCAGGCTCTCCATCAGCAATATTTTCTTCTGCCAGTTGACGCAAAGGCTCCCACAATAACGCGGCTAATAAGAAGGCCGGCGTCACCGGCTTGTCTTCAGCCAGACGTTTATCCGTATTTGCCATCGCGCGGGTAATAAATGTTCTGGGGAAGCCAGCCTCTTCATGTGCCAGACAGACCTCGGTCGCGGGAAACATGTGTTCAAACAGGCGGTAATGACGCAGCCCTTCAAAACTAGCCACCGCGTGGCCACTCATAAACAACTTTAGCATCTCATCAAACAGACGGGCTGCCGGCACTTCCTGCAACAGGTAACCCAGGCGATAAATCGCCTGCTCAACATCCGGGGCAATACGAAACCCCAGTTTGGCAGCAAAACGTACCGCGCGTAGCATGCGTACAGGATCTTCCCGAAAACGCTGCTCCGGCTCACCAATCAGGCTCAACATACCCTTATTCAGGTCGGCCATGCCCCCAGTGTAATCCACCACCGAGAAATCGCGGATATTGTAGTACAGGGCATTGACAGTAAAATCACGACGCCATGCATCTTCTTCCAGCGTGCCATACACATTGTCACTTAACACCATACCTTCTTCCGAGGTACGGGCATCATCATTGCTGCCACGAAAAGTCGCTACCTCAATGATCTCTCGACCAAAGCGCACATGCACGATCTTGAACCGCCGACCGATGATACGACTATTGCGAAATAGCTTCCGTACCTGCTCCGGGGTGGCATCGGTAGTAACATCAAAGTCCTTGGGCTCACGTCCTAACAACAGGTCACGCACACTGCCACCTACCAGATAGCCTTCAAAACCGGCACTCTTCAAGCGATAGAGAACCTTCAGGGCACTCTCGCTAATATCTGCTCGGCTGATATTGTGTTCCTGGCGTGTGTATATGGGATTATGATCGTCAGTCGAATGGCTGTCGCCACCTCGACGAAATAGTCGTTTTAAAAGAGAAATCATGCCATGCATGATACCACAGGGATGAGCTATATCAGTATTATTAGAAAAAAAGGGCGGCAAAATACACCCTCTTATTATCTCCTAGTGGCGATGTAAATCGGCCGAGAGTGAGTCACTAATTTCCACCGGCAGTGGATCAACCACGGCATGATAGTGCGGATGCTCCACACCTATCGCGATACTGGCCCCCGAATGAATAGCGGCCACCATTTCTGAGCTCAGCTCAAAACGCATAAAATGCACGGACGAGGTCTTCTCCTCGGTATCCCGCTCCAGATCCTCGTCACAAATGGGGTAAACCTTTTCGCAACCGGCAACCTGTACCCATACCTTGTCTTCAACCCCTATCAACCTGGACAGGGCTTCCTTACGCTCTTCCACATCGGAATACTCCACCATCATGGTGGCCTTCCAGTTACTGCCATCCGGGATTAACGGGTTATAGGCATCTAGTTCATCCTGGATACCATCGGCTTCAAAGATACGTTCAACGCGCAGCATCTCCTGTATCTGATATTGCATCGTCATACGATCCTCAAAATAGAGGGTGATATGTTCTCCCAAATGCACTTTGCGGAATTTTTTATGCTCCATCACCTTGCTACGAAATTCAGCACGCATACGGGAATACTCTTCCAGGCTATAGAGATCTTCTCGGGATAACTTGTCCATTACCACTTCCATCATCATTACCTTAATTATATATCGTAAGCCTTACGCATCAGACTCAATGGGTGCGTAGGCTCGCTGCCATCTTGTAAACCATTTTCAATCTGATGCCCGGCCATTGGACAATCACTGCTGTAATAATCCGCCTCCAACTGTTTCACTTTTTTTACTACCGGGTGACCTATTTTCATGGAGGCAGAGTGATACTCTTTCTTCACCGCGTAGGTACCATCATGGCCAGAACACCGTTCTATAGCCTTCACCTCGGTATCCGGTATCAGGGATAAAATCTCTCTGGTTTTCATGCCGATATTTTGTACCCGCTGATGGCAGGCCACATGATAAGCAACCTTGCCCAGGCTATGCTTGAAGTTAGTATTTAACTTGCCGCCCTTATTACGCAGTGACAGGTATTCAAACGGATCATAGATATGTGACTTCAACTTTTGTATATCCGCATCATCCGGGAACATTAAAGGTAACTCCTGCTTAAACATCAGTACGCAGGATGACACCGGGGCCACGATGTCATACCCTTCGTTCACCAGCTTCATCAGTTGCGGCACATTGAGTTCTTTAGCACGCTCTACGG
>JABURU010000176.1 GCA_014762485.1 Gammaproteobacteria bacterium
GCTGGAGATGATAATAAATTTCGCCTGGTCTTTGATAGGCATGAATTTCCACAGCTAGAACCTGTACTGCTGCCGACAAAGATACAAACGGATGGTGGTACCGAGGGTGGTAAGCTGTTTTGGTTCCTAAAGCGCCTGTGGGCGGCAAGTGAGCGCCGTCGGTTCAGGTTGGTGAAAGATTGGAATCCGAAGATATACAACTTTAAAGAAGGCCTGAATGGTGAGCTGACGCTCAAACCATGCAACCAGTCGTTTATGATTGATGGTGCCTCGGTTCCCATGCCCTGGTTAATTAGTATGTTGTCGCTGGGAGTATTGCGGCCACTAGGGATATTACTTACTGCCTCTATTATTCATGATTTTGCTTTTAAGTATGGATACCTGGTATTTAAGGTAGATGGCAAGGACGAATGGAGAGCAATAGAACGGCATGATGCTGATGAACTATTTAGAAAAATAATTAGTCAGGTTAACGGAATGCCAATCGCCGCTTTTTTTGCCTGGGTGGCGGTTCGTTTAGGCTATTTTGGGGTGCAGTATGCAGGTAAGCGATTTGGTAGAAGGTTTCCGATTCTTGCCGTTCTGGTGCTTTTGTTCGTGGCTTCTTTAATATGGTTCGCTATTGGTGAATATGGACTAGAACACGTAGCTCATGTGATTGCCGGCTTTGTTGCCTTGCTATATACACTACGTTATATCGCGACACCTACAGTTCGAGGAGCTATTTCGTTGTTATTTGGTAAAAAGTGATCGGATTCGTCACGTAAAGAAAGGGCAGAGAGCTATGAGTGCTTTCTGCCCGGGCTTTCTCGCTATCTTGACCTTCTATGTCATTAGAATAATGCTAGTTAACTTACCTTAGCCGGCCTGATTATCGCGGTAACTACCATCGCGATGGCACCACCCACCGTTGCCAGGAACATATCCTGTTGCGCATCCCAGATATCACCCTGAGTACCCAGGTAGGCATCTCCCAGCTCGGGGCTGACGATTAATGCGGCCCACATTTCGATGATCTCAAACACTGAACCCATAGCGAGGATGAGCAGGGTGACGGTGAAATAGGACCAGCTAGCTTTAATGTGTGCGGCGCGGGTGGCCAGCTCCCATATGGGGTAGGCAATAAGCAGGCCAAAGAGGAAATGTACGATGCGATCAAAATGATTACGTTGCCAGCCAAACCAGTCCTGCAGCCAGTAACCCAGGGGCGTTTCAGCATAGGTGTAGTGCGCCCCGATAAGGTGCAGTGTCATAAATATGGTGAACATAAAATAGGAGCGATTGCTGAATTTGAAGCGTGGGTATGTCAGTACAAGAATGATGGCGTAAATGATGACGAGCATATTTTCCAGCATCCAGTCATGTCGATATTTAGGTTCGATCGCCATCCATATCCAGAATATGACCAGCCAGGCGCTCATTAACTGAAGAGGTCGGTTGTTACGGAAATTCAGCATGTGTGTGTGCATATTGTTATCTTTCTATCCCTGTCTGTCGTGATAGTAATTCATCCGCTTTTTTCTGTAAATTCCCTCTATTATGCAGGGATTCAGAGATTTGCCCCAGCAAAGCAGTCAGGCTATCCTATGCGCAAATTTTCGGAGTAGTCTGATGAATGATCAAGCCAAAGAAATTGAAGCGGCCTGCAGCCCAGAGGGTGGCTGTGGCTCTGATGAGCTGTACGCCCTGATGGTACTGGGAGACGATATGTTGCCTGAGTTTGAGGATGGCGATGTGATCGTGATTGACCCATCTGGTCAGGCCAGTGATGGCAAATATATTGTCGCGGAACACAACGGCGAGTATACCTTTCGTCAGTTGGCCATCGAGGACAATCGCTTCTTCATCCATACCATGCAGCAACCCAATATCCGTGAAGAGCTGGTGAATGGTGCGGCAGATATTAAGGGCTTGATCGTGCAGAAGACGGCAAAAAATCGTCGCGAGCGTAAGAAGTATTACTAAAAAGGGGCGTATAGCCCCTTTATTTATATATTATGGCAGTTGATGTAGGTTAGTTACTGGGCCCCATTTGTTCAGGACTAACCTTGCTGCGCATGACCTCATCGGCCTCATCGGGGTCGACGGTGTTGCCATCCTTGTCCAGCATCGGTTGATCATAGTCATTCCAGCCCCGTAGACCACCCTGTAGAGAGATGACATGCTTGTAGCCCATCTTCTGCATCACTTCGGCGGCGAGGGCGCTACGGTTGCCTGAGCGGCATATCACCACTACTTCCTTATCACGGGCCTGTACCAGCTCAGGGATGGTATCGTCATAGCCCCAGTCACAGGCGCCTTCCAAAATACCCCTTGGCACATGGATCGAGCCCTCGATGTGCATCGCATCAAACTCGTCTCCTTCGCGTATATCCAGTAGCAGGGGTTGTTGCTCACTATTGAGCTTTTCTTCCAGATCCCAGGCCATACATTCAGGTACTGACTGCAGGCTGTCTGCAACCAGCTCTTTATAATTTTTCATTCAGATTTAGTTCCTAGTAATACCATTTTCGACAGCCATGACCGCAGCCTCAACTCGGGAGTGGACCTCCAGTTTGCGTAGTATGGCTTTTACATGCAGTTTAACGGTACCGATGGAGATACCGAGGTCACGGGCAATGACCTTGTTGCTCTGGCCTATGGCCAGGTGGGTGAGGATTTCCATTTCCCTGGGGGTCAGGCTGGAGAAGGGGCTATCCTCCTGCTCTTCTTCCTCTTCCTGATCACCATCCTGTACCGCCTGGGCCAGCACGCCGGTCAGGTCTGGTGCGATGACGGTCTTTCCGTCCATGATGCCCTGTAAGGCCGCGATCCGGTCATTTGGTTCCATATACTTTACTAGGTAGCCCTGGGCACCCTCTTTTCAGCTCTCCAGTAGGTCTTCCTTGCGATCACTGGTGGTGAGCATGGCGACAGGCAGTTGGCTATCAAACTCCCTGATTTGCCTTAATACCTCGGTACCGTTCATGTCGGGGATACGCATATCCAGCAAGACGATATCCGGGTTTAGTTCTTTAATACGCTCCAGTCCTTCCTGACCGGTACCGGCACAGCCGATTACTTCAATGTTACTGCGTTCTAACAGACCTCTAAGGCCGACGCGAAACAGCGCGTGGTCATCTATTAAAAGGATACGCATAATTATATTAGTTCCTGTGCCTTACTTTGTGTTTTGGGTAGGTTGGGATTAGGGAAGCTCAATAACACCTGGGTGCCTTCACCGGGCTCACTATCGATAGATAACTCACCCCCCATTCGTTTTGCCCGTTCCTGCATTACCGTTAAGCCTATATGGTCACCGGCATGAGATGAGTTGGTATTTTCAGCAATGCCGATACCATCGTCTTCGATCAAGATGGAATACTCTCTGGGGGTCTGGTTTAACAGTACCCTGACATGACGTGCCTCGCTATGCTTGCGGATATTGGTCAATGCCTCTTGTACGATGCGTGATACTTGCAGTACATCAGCGGCGGGCAGGATGACATCGTCCCAGTGTCCCTGGCGTGTAATGCTGATGTTGCTTTGCTTGCGGATGTCATCAACGGCCTTGTTGATGGCAGGTAGCAGGCCGTGTTGTTCATCCGATGGATCGCGGAAGTGGCCTATCAGGTCACGTACCTCGCGATATGACTCATCAATACCACTTTTCAGCCGCTCCAGCTCTTTGTGGGTTTTCCTGGAACCGTTGTTATAGGCATCTTCTAAGGTTCGTATCTGAAAGCGCAGGCTGGCCAGAGTTTGCGCCAGTGAGTCGTGTAGTTCATGCGCCAGCTGGTTTCGCTCTTCGAGGATGTCCAGAGTTTTGCTCTCTTTATCGAGGCGGGTTTTTTCGATCGCCATACCCAGGTGTTTACCAATACTGGTTAGCAGGTTGAGGTTATCCTCACCACCGGGCAGTAAGGAGGGGCGATCCACAAAGAGGTTGTATATGCCCAGTTGTTTGCCATGATAAACCAGAGGCACGGCGACCATCTCGGTATCTTCCGTGGTGAAGAACTGGTCGTTATTAAAACGGGCGCAGTCCTGCATATCCATTTTGTTAATCACTGAGCCACTGGTAACCGCCTTACCACACTGACAGCGATCGACCGGGACGACATACTCACCGCTAATATCCGCCGGGTGGACACCAACACTGGATACCAGATGCATATACCCTTCATCGTCCAATAGGCGAACCATACCGGCACGAGCACCGGTGATGTTTATGAGTATGTGCAGAAAGCGTGAGAGCAGCTCATCAAGATCTCCCGATGTATTAATGCTGGCGGCTACATCGTACAGGATTTTCAGGGTGCTGCTTTTTTGCTCGATACGCTCCGTTTGTTTACGTACCTCGTTCTGCATGTTTTCTGACAGGGCCTGAAGATTTTTGCTCAGCGTATTAATGTCTTCAGCCAGTTCAGGAAACTCCCCGCCTTCTGGTACCGGTATACGTGCCCGCAGGCTTCCCCCTTTCATCCGAATGGCCCAGTTTCTGACATGGGCAAGGGGCTCCAGTAGATCCTTGCGAATAAAATACGAGGTCACGAGGAGAATGATCAGTGCCAGGCCAGAGCTGCCGGCCATGAGCTGGGCTCGCCAGTCCAGCGGATCCGAGATGAAAAAGGAGAAGGAGATCAGGACAAAGGTTAGCAGCAGCACAGCCAGCAATAAAATCGGGATATACAGGCGCCCCCAGGCACCGCGACCAAACCTGCGCTGCCAGCCACTGGCGGGTGGAATCAGCCAGCGGGCTAATTCCTTGCCGTGTAAGGAGCGGTTAATGAGGCTCTTCAAAGAAATATCCAATTGGTTGTTGCCTGCTTATCTGCATGTGTCCTGATGATAACCCGTTTTTAATAGATAATTTTATCGCGTGTATAGACACAGTGAAAAGGTAAACTGGATAAAATTTAGGCAATATTAGCGAATTTATTACTTATTTGAGGCATAAATACCAGGCTGGAAGACTTCTTTGCCAGACTGGATTAATTCAGCCGTGTAGGGATCGATGGTATTTTCCAGCTCTTCACACCATGAGGGGTGGCTATAACTGATGTCTTTGAGGAACCACAGGCCTTTGGGCGACTGACAGGCCGCGGTGAGCATCTGTATTTGCTCGCCGGCTTCTGCGCCTACGATACAGCCGCCCAGCATTTGACCGGTTTCCTCATCATGTACTACCTCGATGAAGCCTTCGATGTCATGTCGGCCTACGGCTTTGGGGGAGGCGCCAAAGGTAGAGCGAGCGGCATCGGCTTCGAAGCCGGCATCTTCCGCCTGCTCCTCGCTCAGACCCACGGCGGCAATCTCAATGGCGCTGTCTATTACAATGGGAACCGTGTGGTAGTTGCGCGTTAGCCGATTGCCGACAATGGCATTGGTAGCGGCAACCTTGGCATCATGTAGTGCAGCATTGGCGGTCATCGGCCCTTCGCTTACATCGCCTATTGCATAGATGCCTTCTATGTTGGTTTCCAGGTAATCATTGGTACTAATGAAACCTTGGGCCGTAAGCTCGAGACCGCTATTTTCCAGTGCCAGGCTTTCCGTATTAGGCATACGGCCGGTGGCCACCAGGACTTGCTGGTAGGTATCACTGAAGCCGTCTGAAAACTGTATATTTACACCATTTGACTCAAGCGACGATGATGTTACGGTCAGACCTTTTTTGACCTCTACTCCCAGGCGTGAGAGTTTGCGCTCCAGCAGCTTGCTGGCACGCTCCGGTATGTTGGCCTTGCTTAATAAACGATCGGTTTTTTCCACGATAGTGACGTTAACTCCAAACTGATGTAGCAGGTATGCCAGCTCTGTTCCTATGGCACCACCACCTATAAACAGGATAGCTACAGGCATGTCTCTTATAACCATCTACCGCTGCAGCACAATAGCACGTGATAGACTCAGGAGGTCACAGTATACTAAAAAAAAA
>JABURU010000153.1 GCA_014762485.1 Gammaproteobacteria bacterium
GGGGCAATACTATCCACCAATCTGAAACTTAGAAACGATAGGCTGCCTTATGCATCTCAACGCCGGCCTGATGACCCTGGTGTAGCCGTTTACTTTACCTACAGAGATCAGCAGATGGCCTTTGCTTGTGACCGGTGGGATTTAATACAGGACAACATCCATTCTATTGGCAAAACCATAGAGGCCTTAAGAGGCATTGAGCGATGGGGTGCCAGCGACATGATGGCGCGCGCATTCAGTGGATTCACAGCCTTACCATCGCCAGAGCAAGTACAGAGCGAAACATGGCGTGATGTACTTCAGATGGGTAATCGACTTCCACATGAAACAGATGAAGACGTTTTAAATATGGCAGAACGCCACTACAAACTTCTTCGAAGCGACTACCACCCTGATAAAGGCGGCAACCCAGATATGTTTAGAAAGGTGAACGAAGCCATTAAGCAGGCCAGGAAGGAATTAAAGTGATGCGCGAGCACCATAAACCCACAACCAACCCATTCTTAAAATGGGCAGGCGGCAAGCGCAAGCAGGTGAGCTACCTGGCTCGCAAACTACCTGCTGGTGATCGGTTGGTGGAGCCGTTTGTGGGGGCGGGCGCATTATTCATGGGGACAGATTACGAATCTTACCTGTTGGCAGATAGCAACAAGGATCTTATTAACCTGTATCACACCATAAAGTACTATGGGCCTGGCTTTATCAGTCATGCTGCTGCGTTATTCAGCCCATCAGAAAACAATCGTGAACGGTACTATTATCACCGCGATAGGTTTAATCGCATTACAGAGCCTACCGAACGAGCCGCCTTGTTCCTATATCTAAACCGGCACGGTTATAACGGGCTGTGCCGATACAATCTTAAAGGCGAGTTCAATGTGCCATTCGGCGCATATAAGCAGCCTTACTACCCGATGAATGAGCTGATCTCCTTTTATCGCAAAACTCGCGAGAAGGATGTGACGTTTGCCTGTCAGGATTATCAAACCACGTTCAACCAGGTGCGCGATGGTGATGTTATCTATTGCGATCCGCCCTATATCAAACTAAGCAACACGGCCGACTTTACCGCCTACACAGGCAGGCCGTTTGCGATGACGGAACACATCACACTGCATGCCTTATGTGTTCAAGAGGCCGCTGACGGCCGACCAGTGGTATTAAACAATCACAGCCACCCGGTCCTAAATAAAAAGTATCGACTATCAAAGGCGTCACTGGCCTTTAAGCGTCGAGGACGTTCGATCAACTCCAACACCGGCAAGCGCAAGGGTGTGGTAGAAGTCACCGCCAGCTGGAACTTTTGGCAAGCAGAGAGAAGAGCGGCGGCGTGATAAAACAATACATTGCGACACCATGGGATGAAGAAGAGATTTATGTCTATTGCGATGGAGATACGCCTGACGAAGCGTTTAATGCTCTTATCGCATCAGAAGATCTTCATCGTCAAATTTCGCGCGACTATTATCAACCACCTAATGAGATAGATATCCATATATACACATGGGTAACGCCAGAAAATAGTGATTATCCAGAAGAAGAACTGGATCCCGACTGGCTCTTTGTGTTGGATAAAAAAATAGAAACTCGGACATATAAACTGCCACAACCACAGGCAGCAGGAGAATAGTTCATGGCAGCACGAGGCGTAAACAAAGTCATCCTGGTCGGCAACCTGGGGCGTGATCCTGAAGTACGTTACATGCCAGCTGGTGGCGCCGTGGCCAACATCACCATCGCCACATCAGAGACCTGGAAGGATAAACAAACCGGCCAGCAAAACGAGAAGACCGAATGGCACCGCGTGGTGATGTTTAATCGCCTGGCCGAAATAGCCGGCGAGTATTTAAAGAAGGGCGCCAAGGTCTATATCGAGGGACGCCTGCAAACACGCAAATGGCAGGATCAACAGGGACAAGATCGCTACACCACCGAGATCGTCGTCAACGAGATGCAGATGCTGGATAGCCGCGGCACGGGTGATGCAGCTGGTTACCAATCGGCACCCCATCAAGATGATGATATACCGTTTTGAATGACGAGATTAACTAAAGGGGCGGCGCAGTTTGCCGCTCCATTTTCAGTGCCTTGTTAGGCGCAGAGGTGATAAATGGAAATGCAAGTAACTTTATCCAGACAGGAAATGGCATATGTCTCTGATGAGGAGATAAATCGAATCATCGAAAAAACAATAAGAGATAAATTTAATCTGCCCGCACGGGCATATGTAGACAAAAACGGAATGCTGATGAAAATTGAAGAGCATCATGGCGGCTGTCATTCGTGGGACGATAAAGAGCCAGTAAGAACTGCGTCAGAAAAAGACAAGGCCGCTCTTCTTGTTTTAAAAGAACTTAGCGCCTAACAGGGGAATTGTGGAGCAAGGCGCGTTAGCGCCGCGGTCCCGCACGAATGACTGGTTATGCGTAAATGGTGGATAATAACAACGACCGAGCGCGAGCGATAGCTGGCGCGGCTCACAACCAGAAATAGCAGGGCGAAGCCTTGCGGAATCGAGGGCAAAGACATGGAATTTACGAAAGATAATATCGAATCCGGACAGTTAAATTTTGATGGCGAGATTGTAGTAAAAGCAGACTCTCAAGAATTTGAGTACCTACACGACATGTATATAAACAACAAAAAGGCGACCGGAATACTGAAAGAGTTTGGATACCCAGGAACGATAATGGTTGTGGATATGCGCATGGCGGCAGAGCCTACATTAAATGCGGTATTCACACTAAAATCTGTGGACGCATAACGGATTAGCTGTGCTGGCTGCGGCAAGAGAACACTGGAGACGCGACGATGAGCGAAACCACGACCAATGAGGCAAGCACTGAAGTAGCAGGTCAGCACGAGCGGCTTGTTACACGACCTCATTACCTAGCAGGCCAATGCCGGAACGGAGCGCATAGAGACGCTGGGCGTGTTGTGCATGCGGTTGAGCCACTGCCAGAGAATACCGGCGGAAGTAATATCAACATATCGTTGTGTTTCAGAAAGCCAGGGAAGCGCTCTTATGGCTGGGAGCCAACTAATGAGCCTGTAAATTGCCCGCGATGCTTAAAGAAGATGGGCGTGTAACGGCGGAATTGTGGGACCGAGCGTTTTCCGCGAGGTCCCCACGGATGACTGGTTATATGGCACCCAAAAAGATGAAAGCCTCTGCGATAGCAGTGGCGACGAACTGAGAGCGGCGGGAACCGGCGCGGAGGCAAATAGAATGCACAGCTTTACAGATGACAATGGAAAGCGATGGACAGCCTGCTGTGAATGCAACAGAGGTGGTAATGGTAACGACCCTGATAAGTGTTCATGTGGTTGGCAAAGTACAGAGTGGGATATGAAAGGATGCTTCTTAGGTACTGCAATCGTTGGCGAACCTGCGAAGCCTAAAAAACTAACCCGCTCTCAAAAGAGATACGCACGCTACCTTGAGTTCGGAGACTGTTTTGATTCGTTTATCGACTTCTGTCGATGGGACGCAGATCCAGAACGCAGCTGGAATAGCGGCCGTGCCATATAACAAGGTTTATATGGCACCCAATAAATTGAAACTACGATTATTTAATAATATATCAATTGGTTATATGAATATAAAAGGACTTTTACGATGCCAGCAAGAAAATCACAAATTAAGGTAGTCATTGAAGCCAATGGAAGGCGTTTTAGTATAAACGGAGAGTGGATGTTGGACGGTCGATATCGTATCAAGCGAGGTAGGACGGTATCAAAAAAGAGACCATTCGCCACGCTCACAGAAATATTCGAAGAAGCACGAGTCTGGACAGTAAAACAAATGCGCGAATATAACTATTTGGATGTGCCGCGAGGATGATGGTGTTTAATTGCACTACGCATAGCGGTGAGATCTACCGCCAGGTAGTGAGCCGTCGTGCTCAGGCTGGTATGACCGAGCATTTCTTGCACGGCTCGCAGATCGGCGCCGTTTTGTTGCATGTGGGTGGCCATACTGGCGCGCAGCATGTGTGGATAGTGACCGGTCCAGGGTTTTCGCTTGCGCGTTTTTTGTATGCGGCCATAGCCATTGCCCAGGCCGAGTGCCTGGCGGGAATAACGATTGACTATCTCCCACACAGCGCGGCCTTTAGTGAAGGGCCGGCCTTTATGGGTGACAAACAGTGTGTACTGTTTACCGGGCTTTACCGTGCGCCTGACACGGTACCAGGACTCAAGCAGGCCGGCCATCTCTTCAGAAAAGGGCAAAACACGATCTTTGCCCCCTTTACCATTAGCAACAAACAGGGTACGGTCATCGTTTACACAACCCAACGACAGATTAACTACCTCCGAGGCACGGATGCCTGTTTCATACACGAGGCGAAGGATAACGTGATCGCGGTAGCCAACAAACGTATCAATCGGCGGGGCGGCCAGCAGCTTCCCCATCTGATGTTCATCAAACACCATCGGAATGCGATTCGGTGCGCGGCGACTCTTTGGGATCACATCCGACCAGTCGTGATCGACCATCTCCCAGTCATACAACCATTTATAAAACACACGCAGCACGGTGAGGTCGGTGTTGATGGTGGACGCCTTCAGTGTCTCCATACGCGGCCTCAGCCAGTCGTGGAAAACTGTTTTGGAGGGATGTAGTGGGTCACCAGACACTTCAAAAAACAACCTTATCGTCGACAGATAAATGCGACGGGTATCTCGCTTGCGATTACCCGCAACCAGGTACTGTTCAAACCGGTGTAATAGGTCGGCTTTTAGGTCTTCTATTTGATGATAAGACGGTTTTAATACGGGTTCTATCAAGTTTGCAGCCTCTAAATCGGCGGCAACTAATTGATTCTATTATGTTCTGTATAGGTATATATCCTATTTTACATAATATATATTATACGCATATCCAGCTGTAGCCGCGGAGGAGATATAGAGGTTTCGCGCTTCAGGCCCCCATTACTCATGAAACGGCAATTGCTATAGTATGGCTACAGCTGTATTGCGATATTACACAATAATCAATTTATAACGAGATGATATGAACACGCCATGGCTTAACGAGTTTCCTTTAGAAGACGACATCCTATACCTAAACCATGCCGCCGTTTCTCCCTGGCCCAAACGTGCGCATGATGCCGTGGTCCAGTTTTCACACGATAATATGACCGTCGGCTCCAGGCACTACCTGCAATGGATGCAAACCGAACAGACACTCAAACAACAGCTGGCCAGGCTCATCAATGCACCGTCAGCGGATGATATCGCGCTATTAAAAAATACCTCAGAGGCGCTGTCCGTGGTGGCCTATGGCATAGACTGGCGCCATGGCGACAATATTGTAAGCAGCGATGAAGAGTTTCCGTCCAACCGGATCATCTGGCAGTCATTAGAAGCACAAGGTGTCAGCTTACGGCAGGCTAATCTTGCAGATGAATCCAGCCCCGAAGATGCCCTGTTTGCCCAGGTAGATAAAAATACCCGCATGATTGCCATAAGCTCGGTGCAATATGCCAGTGGCCTGAAGATGGATCTAAAACGTATAGGTGAATATTGTCAGCAACGAAATATTCTGTTTTGTGTCGACGCTATCCAAAGCATCGGAGCCGTAGAGTTTGATGTACAGGCTTGCCATATAGATTTTGCGATGGCCGATGGTCATAAATGGATGCTGGGACCAGAAGGCCTTGCCCTCTTCTATGTGCGCCCTGCTTTACGCGACACGCTACAGCTCAAACAGTTCGGTTGGCATATGACCGAAGACTATCTCAATTTTGATGCCCGAGAGTGGCAAGCAGCAAGTAATGCGCGACGCTTTGAGTGCGGTAGTCCGAATATGCTGGCGGCACATGCTCTTCAGGCCAGTACTAGCCTA
>JABURU010000127.1 GCA_014762485.1 Gammaproteobacteria bacterium
TATCTCATAATGTTATGATAATACCTTAAATATATTCTGACACAATCCTGATTCGCTCAAAATGACACCAGATCAATATTGCCAGACTAAAACCCGTCAAAGTGGTTCCAGCTTTTCTTTCAGTTTTTTGTTTCTCGATGAATCTCAACGTCGAGCGATGAATGCCTTGTATGCCTTTTGTCGCGAAGTGGATGATATTGTCGATGAGTGTCATGACCATAACATTGCCCAAACCAAGCTAAATTGGTGGAAAAACGAGATAAATCAACTTTTTATAGGCAGACCACAACACCCGGTCGGACAGGCGCTGTTGCCGCTGCTAGCCGCCTACCCGCTCAAGGAACAACACATGCTGGATGTGATCGACGGCATGGAGATGGATCTGAGCAAAACTCGTTATGAGACCTTTTCTGAGCTGGAGCAATATTGTTACCGGGCTGCGGGGGTGGTCGGTTTGCTATCTACCGAGATATTTACCTATCAACACCCGGCGACGAGCGAATACGCGGTGGAGCTTGGGCTGGCCTTACAGCTGACCAATATCCTGCGCGATGTTAAAGAAGATGCCGAGCGCAACCGTATTTACCTGCCGCTGGACGAGCTCCGCCAGTTTGCTGTGACCGAGCAGGATATCCTCAATGGCACTGATTCTGAGCAAACTCGCCAGCTGTTCGCCCACCAGGCAAAACGTGCCCAGCATTACTATCAAT
This sequence comes from Gammaproteobacteria bacterium, assembly GCA_014762485.1. Lineage (GTDB taxonomy): Bacteria > Pseudomonadota > Gammaproteobacteria > Thiohalospirales > Thiohalospiraceae > JABURT01. The sequence goes on from JABURU010000127.1 coordinate 711, forward strand.
CAGCAATCAGCAAACTCCCCGAGGAAGATCGCTACGCCCAGCGTAGTGCCCTGATCATGGCTGAAATCTACCATCAGCTATTAGAGCAGATCATTCAGCAGAACTACCCTGTATTGAAAAGGCGGGTTTCCCTCTCTCCATGGAAAAAGCTATGGTTGGCGTGGCGCACGGCTCGCCGAGAACAAAAGCGCCATAACCAGAGGCGAAAGCACACAGCATGAGTGAGCCTGTCATCATTGTCGGTGGAGGCTGGGCCGGCCTCAGCGCGGCAATGGAGCTATCGCAACACGGTATTCCGGTACACCTACTCGAATCAGCCCCGCAACTGGGAGGCAGGGCCCGTACGGCCCCATTCGCCCAGCACCAGGTCGACAATGGCCAACACCTGTTGCTAGGTGCCTATCACCACACCCTGCGGATCTTGTCACTGACGGGCGTTGATGAGCATGAAGCCTTTGTGCGCCAGCCATTAACCATGCTCGTTCATAACCAGCAGCAACCGGTTTTACTGAACACCATCCGGCTACCCGCTCCATTGCATATCCTCGCTGCCCTGGCCCGGGCAAAAGGTTTGGGCTTAAAAGACAAGCTTGCCGCTCTCAGGCTAATGCTGCAGATGGCCATATCAGGCTTCTCCATTCGC
>JABURU010000347.1 GCA_014762485.1 Gammaproteobacteria bacterium
TCATATTTAAATGTATATATGTACCATTTGTCATGTTCCTTTCTCACCCATCCCTGGCTGATAATAAGTTTCTAACTCAATATTTACTATCGATGCATCTTCCGTGCATATTTCTTTAGCAAACTGGGTACATCAAGAATTAATGAAATCTTGCCGTCACCGGTAATAGTTGCCCCAGCCAGTCCTTGTACATTATGTAATAATGCCCCTAGAGGCTTGATCACTACTTCTTCCTGACCGATGAGCTGATCAACAACAAATCCAATCTTTTGCGTCCCTACATGCACAACAACGACGTGCGACTCTTCATTGTCACCTTCTGACACTTCCGGTATCTGACTGAGAATGGGGTTTTCTTTTAATAACCACTTATTCAAATAGAACAATGGCATTGGAGCATCACGCACCATCACCACCAGTTGACCGTCAATGATGTTGGTGTGACTCAAATCGAGGTTAAATATTTCATTCACATTTACCAGCGGCAGGGCAAAGATCTGTTCACCCAGCATGACCATTAACGTCGGAATAATGGCCAGGGTCAGAGGCACTTTAATCGTCAATCGTGTGCCTTCACCCAGTGCAGAATCAATATCAATACTACCATTGAGTTGAATGATGCGCGTTTTCACCACATCCATGCCCACGCCGCGGCCTGAAATATCAGAAATTTCCGCCTTGGTGGAAAACCCCGGGGCAAATATCAGGTTAAAGCACTCTTTGTCGTCCATTCGCGCGGCGTGTTCGTTATCCATCAGTCCTTTTTCAACGGCCAGTTTGCGCAGCTTGTCTGGATCCATACCACCGCCATCGTCTGTGATGGACAACAGAATATGATCGCCTTCCTGTTCGGCAGACAATACCACCGTTCCTTGACGAGGTTTACCAGCCGCGGCCCTGATATCCGGCATTTCTATACCGTGGTCGACAGCATTTCGAACCAGGTGCACCAGTGGATCCGCCAGGGCTTCTACCAAATTCTTATCCAGATCGGTGTCCTCACCAAACATCTCCAGTGAGACTTCCTTATTCAGACTGCGGGCAAGATCACGCACAACCCGGGGGAAGCGGCCAAATACTTTCTTAATTGGCTGCATACGGGTCTTCATGACAGATGTTTGCAGATCCGCCGTTACGACATCCAGATTACTGACGGCTTTGCTGACCTCATCATTTTCCAGCGAGCTTTCCAGGTTCACCAGGCGGTTACGCACCAGCACCAGCTCACCAACCATATTCATGATGTCGTCCAGGCGTTTAGTATCTACGCGAACCGTCGTCTCTCCAGCCGCTTCCTGTTTGGGTTTCGCGGTGGCTTTTTTAGGCGCAGGTTTATTTTCGGCTACCGGTGCAGGAGAAGGTGCTTGTGGTTCTGCTGGCTTGGCTGGCTCCTGCTCAGCGGGAGTAGCCGCTGATAATTCAGGTTCATCAGCGACCTGTTGACCCGGCGCACTGCCCGAGCCATGCAACTGATCCAGCAAGGCTTCAAATTCATCTTCGGTAATTTCATCAGAACCCGGGGCCGGTGTCGGCGCTTCGGCTTGAACCACGGGTTCTTCCGGCGCGGTATCGGTAGTAGACGTCTCAGTTCGCTCTTCACCACTTCCCGGAGCCGCACCCGAGCCATGGAGCTGGTCCAGCAAGGCCTCAAATTCATCTTCGGTAATTTCGTCAGAGCCCGGAGCCGATGTCGGCGCTTCGGTTTCTGTTACAGGTGTGGCCGGCTCATCAACCTGCCCTGCAGGGGCATCCAGTGCACCCAGCAGTGTCTCAAACTCGTCATCGGTAATATCACCACCTTCATCACCGGCTAACAGGGGCTCACCACGACTCTCTGTAGTGGCAGGTGCGGGCTCGTCTGAAACAGTAGGAGGCTCAACCGTGGCTGGCGCCTCGGCAACCGGTTCAGGGATCACGTCGGCTTCTGGTGGTACAGGTTCAGGCGCTACCGGCGCCGCGGGAGCGACCTGCAGAGATTCGCCCGATAGAATGGCTTCCAGGCTTTTAAGTTGCTGGGGATCCGCGTTATCCGGCATTTGACCGCCGCGTACCGTATCAAACATGTCATTCAAGCTATCCAGAACGGGAAGCATGATGTCCATAATTTGAGAAGTAACCTGCAACTCTCCGTTGCGTAACAGGTTAAATACATCTTCTGCGCGGTGACATATCTCCACCAGTGGCGTCAGGCTAAGAAAACTCGCCCCGCCTTTAATAGTATGGAATCCACGAAATACCGCATTAAGAAGGTCCGCATCATCAGGACTCTGTTCAAGTTCCACAAGCTGTTCGTTCAGCTGTTCCAGTATTTCACCGGCCTCGATCAGAAAATCCTGTAGTATTTCTTCATCTGCATCAAATGACATGTGGGCTCTATTACCTTAAAAACCTAAGCTGGATAGCAAATCATCAACTTCATCCTGACCTGAAACTCGTCCACTGTCGTCCACGCCTGGAACAGGTGGACCAGTAGGGGTGGTTTCAGCTTTTTCATCAGCAATATAAGTTGGGGCATCAACCTTTTGACCGGCTACCTTGATCAAACCAACTAAATTATTTTCAACATCTTCTACCAGGTCGATTACCCGATGGATAATCTGACCGGTTAAGTCCTGAAACCCCTGGGCCATCAGTACTTCATTAAGATTGCTCTTGACGGTATTAACGTCAGTGGTAGAGGAAGCTAAATAGGAAGCTAGCGTCTTACTAAGAGCACGGAATTCGTCGGCACTCATCTCGCGGCGCAATAACCGCTGCCATGATTCCGATATCTCGCCGACGCGATTACCCAGACTGTCGCAAAGTGGCAATGACTCTTCTACCGCGGTTAAGGTCTTGTTCGCCGCCTCATCCGTCATCGAAACCACATAACGCAAACGCTCCCTGGCGTCTGGAATATCTTTTTCTGCCAGATCTGTAATATGGGTATCTACCCGAAAGCTGGACAGGGATGTATGCAGCTCACGTGTCAACTTGCCTATCTCCTGATAGAGCAAGCTTTCACGAACCTTGGTCATCTCATCAAGAACAGCGTGAGCTTCTTCATTTTCACCGGCTTCTATCTTTGCGACCAGGTCTTTGGCCATCGCCAAAACCTCATCACCCAAGACAGTATCATTTGTCATGCCTATCGCTCCCTATTGGTCCTGGGTGGTGCTAACCACTAACGCGCTCGAAAATTTTATCGATCTTCTCTTGCAGGACCTGGGCCGTAAATGGCTTCACTACATAACCGTTAACCCCCGCTTCTGCAGCTTCAATAATCTGCTCACGTTTTTGCTCGGCCGTAACCATCAATACGGGTAACTTGGAAAGGTTGGGATCCGCTCGAACATGCTTTAAAAGCTCTATTCCAGCCATACCCGGCATATTCCAGTCAGTAATCAGGAAGTCAAAGCCGCCTTTTTGCAACATCGGCAGTGCTGTACTTCCATCATCTGCTTCTTCGGTGTTATTAAAACCAAGATCTCGAAGCAGGTTTTTAATAATTCGCCTCATTGTAGAAAAATCGTCAACAATGAGGATTCTCATATCTTTATTCAATTCAACCTCCCTAACCGGCTGTTATTGAGGACTATATTCGCTAATACTAATAGTATAGTGAAGAAATCCTGATTCCTAGCCCCCGAGACCATCTGGCCCAGATCTTTATCCGATCCTAACCTTCTTACCACGGAAACATAGAGTTATTAGTGAAAATTTACAAAAAATTTTTAAAGCTAACCCTGTTAAGTTTTTGATTTTTCTGACCTCTATAGCATATTTCGGCCATTTTCAGTCATTTCTTAAAAAATCTTTCATTCTTGCCTGTAAACGTATGGTTGCTTGATTATGGATCTGGCATATACGCGATTCACTCAAGCCAACCACTGAGCCAATTTCACGTAAATTGAACTCCTCGACATAATACAGCGCCATTACCAGGCGTTCCCGCTCTGGCAAGCCATTTATCGAGTTTGCCAGGGCATAAACAATATCTTCTTCGTGCAAGCCTTCCAGAACCCCCTGCCCTTTATCCTTTAGGGTATTACCAAGAACCTCTTCCCCGACCACGGTCTCTTCCAGGCTTAATACCTTTTGGCCACTGGTATCCTGCAACATTTTAAAATATTCATCTAGCGGTATACCCAGCTTATCGGCAATTTCCTGTGCACGGGCATCTCGCCCTTGTTGACTTTCTATTTCACGTACCGCATCGGCCACCATTTTGGCCTTTTTCTGTATCGAGCGAGGAGACCAGTCACTCTTACGTATCTCATCCAGCATCGCACCTCGAATACGTATACCGGCAAAGGTCTCGAAGCTGGCATCATGCCCTTCTTCAAAATTTCGTGACGCTTCCAGCAAACCTATCATGCCTGCTTGCATCAAATCATCAAACTGAATATAGCTGGGTAAACGCATTGCCATATGGTGGGCAATTCGTTTTACCAATGTGCTATACAGCTCAACTATGTCCTCCTCTTTCAGTGCGATTATCTCGACACTGCTCCGTGAACTCATTTACCAGGCTCCTGCCTCTATATAATTTTGTTGTAACAGTCTTTCTGCAAAAAATTCCAGGTGCCCACCGCTTCTGGGGCGTGGCCAACGCTCTGTACTACTAACCAGCTGTCGAAACGCTTCCGATGATGGAGCATGAGGCTGGTAGCTGAAAACCGGCTGTTGTTTTTGTACCGCCTGTTTAAGAGCAGGATCAAAAGGTACCGCCCCCATATAATCCATTTCTACATATAGATAGCGATCCGTAACGCGAGCAATTTTTTCGTAAACATCTCGCCCCTGTTCAACCGAGGCGACCATATTGGCCACAACTCTAAACCGGTTTAAACCGTGATCCCTGTTTAATAACTTAATCAAGGCATAGGCATCGGTTATCGAGGCAGGCTCATCACATACTACCACGATCACTTCTTGTGACGCTTTACTAAAAGCGACCACACTGTCTGATATTCCCGCTGCGGTATCAACGATCAGGACATCCAGGTTTTGATGTAACTCACTAAATGACCGAATAATGCCGGCATGCTGCGTGGGACTTAAACCGGCCATCATCTGCGTACCCGATGCAGCCGGAACCATTTTCAATCCAGCCGGCCCTTCCAGGATGATATCTTCCATCGCCATTTCGCCACTAATAACATGTGACAGGTTGTATCTGGGGTGCAAACCCAGCATCACATCAACATTGGCCAAACCAAGATCGGCATCCATGATCATGACGTCTTTACCTGTCTCGATCATCGCCATGGCAAGGTTTACCGATACATTCGTTTTGCCCACACCGCCTTTTCCGCTGGTGACTGTAATCACCCGCACCGGCTGCTCACGTTTAAGTCTTCTCAGGCCTTCCGCCTGATCCATCTGCTGAAAATTACCTGGCATGAGGAATTGCCTCACCCATGTGCATAGCCACCGATTGCCACTCGCTATGCTCTTGCATGGTTTCCAGTGCACGATTAATCAAATTATGAGGATGTGCACGATGTAAATCTTCCGGTACCTTTTGACCATCACTGTAATAAGCCACCGGTAATTTTGATTGCGCAATAACCGATAAAATCCCGCCCAGGGATACGGCTTCATCCAGCTTGGTGAGTACACAGGCATCCAGATTGACTTTACCAAAGGCCAGCATCACATCTCTTAAGCCGGCGGTTTGTGTATTGGCAGATAGCACAACACAGGTCTTTAGCTTCGGAGCACCAGAGAGAA
>JABURU010000187.1 GCA_014762485.1 Gammaproteobacteria bacterium
CTGTCGAGCTGTTATTGCAAATAATGAAATATCCATAGCGCTAAACATTTCCAGGACTGTAAAATGATCTTTACGTTAATCCAGTCAATCTTGCTTCAACGGTGACCTGTGATACCTTTGCGGTAATGACAAATGGAAGTTAGTATGAGTAATAAAGATAATTATCAAATTAATAATGAAGACGAGTATCACAAGGCACTATCAACCTTAAGCAAGGCCTCTCAACCCTCCGTTCTATTACGCCTGATTATGAATGCCTTTGAGCGCTACCGAGCCGCGCGCAAGATGGGCTGGTCTCGCCCATGGAACAAATATGATCTGCTAAATTTCCAGAGCTTTGTCATCAAGCCTGATCGCGATCAGGCATTAATTCAACAGGGTATCGACTGTATACATACCGAGTTTCCTCAACTACCAGAAGAAGCCTCACACTTCATTGATGATCTAATCAGTGACCCAGAGTTAATGGGATTTATTTTCTGTCATGACTTTCAGGAAAATGGCAAGAGCTGGGAAGGCGCCACCTTAAGCCTGGGGCGAAAAATACAACGACGCTACCGTGATCGGATAGATATCATCTTTGAATCAGAAATCTCTCAGGGAGAAAGCCAGGGGCTGGGACGCATACGCCTGTTTATAGATCCTTATCGTGATGGTCCAGGAAAACCGCTCTATCAACAAATTCGCGAGGATAATTTATCTGGCATAAGCCAGTTGCTCTTCATGCAGCTGTCTAACATCTCATGGGAAAATGATACGAGTCGCATCTGGGATCACTGGACCTCACGCTATATCGATTATTTTGGTCCGCGCTCCAGCCCCCTGACCCGCAGCTACTTTTTGCTGCCCAATCATCCATCCGGCCAATTACACAACCAGGCCGATGAGGATCACGTTGCATGAACAATGCCTTGAAGCGTGGTCTGGATATGCTGCGCATAGGCTGGGGCATGCGCAAGATAGGACAAAGCCACACCGACGCCGAAAAACTGCTGGCTCAACGTGCACTAACCTCTCTGTTTGCCGAGGCACGTGGTGTCACGATGAAGGTAGGCCAGTTATTTGCCGATGCCGAAGAAGATACTCCATTTAAAGAGTTGCTGGATAATATTGAACCCCTGCCGCTTGAAGCGATATTGCCGGTGATCGATGCGCAGTTGGGTGAGTCCCATGAAAATATATTTACATCCATAGACGAAGCTTCTGCCGCGGCCTCCCTCGGGCAGGTACATCACGCAAAACTTAAAGATGGTACAGAGGTGGCACTGAAGGTGCGCTACCCCGATATTATTGATGCTGTTAACTCGGAAATGAAGCTGGCTGGATTAATGCCGGGAATGGGGCCAGTGAAACGCTGGGGCTTTGATCTTGAGGCATATAAAAATACCCTCAAGGATAATATGGATCGTGAGCTGGATTATTACTCCGAAGCCGCACGCCAAATAGACTATAAACATCGTGTTCAGCTTAATGGCCTGCATATTCCAGAGATTTGTACCGATTTTACGCGCTCGGGGCTCTTGGTACAAAGCTGGGAGCAAGGAGAAAATCTTGATGCCGCTATTCATTGGCCGATTGAAGAGCGCCAGGCGATCGGCAAAATATTAATGCAAACCCTGTTTAAGAGCCTGTTTGAAGCCGGCATCGTGCATGGCGATCCGCATATGGGAAATTATTACTTTCGCCGAGATCACGGCAAGCCCCAGGTCGTCTTAATGGATTTCGGTTGCACCATTACTATTTCAGATGCGGCACGCCTATCATTATTAAAGATGATCCTGGCACTTAAAGAAAACCGGGACATATCCATCATTCAATGCTTTGCCGGCATGGGCTTTGATGTCAACAAGATGCAATATATCGCTGCCGCTATGCCAGGCCTGGCAAAAATATTATGCCGACCATTTATTCAAAATCGTCCGATACGCATGCAAGACTGGCAGGTTAAAGATCCCGTAACCAACCTGTTAGGGGATAAGCGCTGGTGGTTCCGTTCCGCCGGCCCCTCCGAGCTATTATTGCTATTACGAGCCTTTCAGGGGTTATCCCGCCAACTGGAACGTTTACAAGTTTACCAGGACTGGTGGGAGATACTGTATCAATCACTGGATGCCTCCCTGTTACAACAGGCCCGTGAATTTGTCTTACCCGATATACAGCTCGATGCGGATGACACAAGCACCCTCGCAGACCAGGCAACAGATTTAAAAGTTGAAGTATATAAAGACGGTCGCTTAAGCGTACGTGTCAGCTTGCCTGCCGACTCGGCACTAAATCTGGAAGAGATCATTCCTGCGGAAGTTCTGGATGAACTAAACCGGTCCACATCGGTTAATATGACAAATATCAAAACACAAATTCAAGAAAACGGTTTAATTCCACAAAACCTGTTCCAGCTTAGCCGCGACAACAAACGCTATCATGTGTGGTTAGAATAACCCATACATATAAGATCACACATCAAAAGACATCTCCCACCTATTTAGGTGATACCCATTTCATGCAAACAGATGATGTGCACACTTTGCCTGTGCGTTAGTTTTCTATAGGTAATGAACATGTTTATGGAGAAACAAATCATGTCCTCAAAAGCCGACGTTTTAATTCATCTACATAACCATATGAATGATGTGCAATCTGAAGATTTGAAGTCACACATAAACAAGATACCTGGTGTAATCCAGGCCGATTACGGCCCATCGACCCATCATGCCTTTCATATTGAATACGACCCTGTACGAGTGAGTGCCAGCACCTTATTGAGGCATGCAAGAGAATCCGATGATTCTGCAACAATGATTGGATTGTAAATGCCGACAACTCAACCTAGTAACAAGCATGAGTGCCATGTGCAATGGCACTCATGAGTATTTTAGGAGGAAGCAAGCAAACTTCATAGCGTACACACCAGGTGAATATACACCCCATATAGGTGATGTGAATTTCATTCAAACAAATGATTAAAAGGACCCAACTATCATCTATCTTTCTCTCGCCACATCATTCAAAAGAAATCGTAGGGTATTTATTATGGACAACAACGATTTATATATCTCAACTCGGAGTTAAATCAGGCACAGTATCGTAATCTCAGATCATACATGCATAATTTTTCTGGTGTTATTGATTTCGAATACATGCCGCTCTCTCATAACACGCTACATATTAAATACGATCCGCATATGATAACGGCCTTTTCTCTACTTCAAAAAAACCATGGAAGTCGATGATATGGCGAAAACCAGCGCTGAGTTTGACTGTCAGGTTTGGTGCTCACTACCACAAGTATTATGAACATATGAAGAGTATGTGTGGGTTTTAATTTGCAAGATCTTTATCCCAGACAAACCGTAGAAAATTGTTAAATTTCATGCAAATGAATGATGCCAGCAAATATACACTGACTATATTCAACTATCTGGAAATATATATCAGGGAAAGATATCTTATGCGATACAAGGATACGTTAATCCAGCTTAACCACCAGGCCGACATCTCATCCTGCGAGAAACTGAAGTCTGACCTCAATAAGCTACCAGGAGTAATGCATGCCGAATACGGAACAAACGCAAAGCAGGCGTTTTTTATAACCTATAATCCCGAGACGCTATCGGTGTATAAACTACTACAGTATTTTAATGCGACAAAGCATCCTGCAAGGCTGGTCGGCATATATTAACTATACCGTTCGATTATTTTCCGGCTCGGATCAGGCCGCCAAGGCCCGCTGTCTCCAACGCATTATTCAAATACTGACGTATGGATACGGCATCTTCCATTTCCAGCGCCTGGTTTAATAGCTCTTTTGCATCTGTCTGGCTGAAGTTCCTTATCACCCATTTCACTCGAGGCAGACTGGAAGCGCTCATACTAAAGCTATCCACGCCCATACCCATAAGTAATAGTACGGCAGCAGGATCGCCGGCCATCTCACCGCAAATGCTTACCGGTTTATCGAATTTGCCAGCACCATCCATGACCATCAGTAGTGCACTTAATACGGCGGGGTGTAATGAATCATACAACTCCGCAACCTGTGCATTATTGCGATCCACGGCCAGTAAATACTGTGTCAGATCATTGCTACCAACAGAGAAGAAATCCACACGCTTGGCCAGACTGGACATTTGATACACCGCCGATGGCACTTCTATCATGGCACCAACGCGTGGTTGCGGAAACTGATAGCCTTCTTCTTTCAGCTCGGCACAGGCGCGACGAATCAACGCCATGGATTGATCAACTTCTGCCACGTTACTGATCATCGGCAATAATAAGTGCAGATTCTCCAGACCTTCACTAGCACGCAACATGGCACGCAGCTGTACCAAAAAGATTTCTGGGTGATCCAGGGTGATACGAATACCACGCCAACCCAAAAACGGGTTTTCTTCTTTAATAGGGAAATACGGCAAAGCCTTGTCGCCACCGACATCCAGTGTACGCAATACCACCGGCATTGGATTAAAGGCTTCCAGCACCGTGCGATATATCTGACGTTGTTCTTCTTCACCCGGGAAACGCTCCCGTATCATAAACGGAAACTCGGTACGGTAGAGCCCTACCCCTTCCGCTCCTGACTTCAGCGTAGGGGAAATATCGGTCAGCAGCCCGGTATTGGCATAGAGATGAATACGTTGACCATCAGTGGTTTCAGCGGGAAGATCACGTAGCTCGACCAGGCCGGCATGGAGGTCACGTTCTTCATCAATCAGCCGTTGAAACTCTTTACGGATCGCCTTGCCGGGATTGATATATACACGACCGCTGTAGCCATCTGCGATGAGTTCACGTCCATCCACTCTACCAACGGGCAGCTCGGTCGCCCCCATCACCGCAGGGATATCCAGTGCACGAGCCAGGATGGCGACATGCGAACTGCGAGACCCTTTGCTGGAAACCACACCGGCCAGCACCTCGGTAGGCACCTCGGCCAACATCGACGCGGTAATATCATCGCCAACCAGGATCGTATCAGCAGGATAATCCAGCTTCTCTCGCTGCTCCTGTTGCAGGTAAGAGAGTATGCGTTGCCCCAGATCACGCACGTCGTCACTGCGTTCACTAAGGTAAGGATCTTCCATCGCCTTGAAGACCTTGACATGCTCCTTGATGACATCACGCAGCGCACTGGCCGACCACTGGCCTTCCTGGATGCGCTCTTCTATCTGCCTGGTAAAGCTACCACTATCCAGCATCAAACGATAAGCATCAAATAATGCCAGCTCCTCTTCCGGTAATACCGAACCCAGCCGCTTGGACAGCGAGGCAATATCCGATTTAACCGCTGAAACCGCCTGTTGGAATTCGGTAATATCCTGCTCTATATCCTTGCTGAGGCGATCCGGTACCGCATCCAGATCGGCCATCGGGTATACCACCACGGCGGTGCCCATAGCCACGCCAGGGGCACCTGGTAAGCCCTTTAGTCGCCGATGCTCTTCTGTAGAGGCCCTGTCTGTACTCGGCAATGCCACATCACCCACGGCCTGAGCATGAATAATCGCACTGGCCAGCTGCGCGGCCACGGTAATCAAAAAGGTCTCTTCGTCTTCGCTGAAACGCTCATTACTATAACGTTGCACCACCAGGACACCGAGCACCGAGCGGTGATGAATGATCGGCACCCCCATGTAACTGAAGTAGCTTTCTTCATCCGCTTCAGGGAAAAAGTGG
>JABURU010000035.1 GCA_014762485.1 Gammaproteobacteria bacterium
ATCGTATTAAGATAGTAATTAGAAGAAATATTAGTTAAGTATTTGAATTATCTAAAATATTGAAAATAGACAATCATGCCCCAAATAATTAGGACATTCATTTGGGAAAGGAAAACGGCGGCCGAGGCGATATCCTTGGCACGGCCAGAAAGTTCGTGATGTTCGCCACCAAACCGATCTACCACCGCTTCAATCGCTGAATTCAATAGCTCAACGATCAACACCAACACCAATGAGCCGATCAGCAGGATATATTCCCACGGCTCCTGTGCCAGCCAGATAGCCGCAGGCAGCAGAAATAGCACCAGAAACAGTTCAATGCGAAAGGCCAGCTCGTGCCGGAAGGCAGCGGCCAGCCCCTGCATTGAATAGCCGGCGGCCCTGATGACATGCATCAGGGCCGACTCCTTGTCTCCACCGGGTTTATAGGTCATAGATTTACTCCGCGACCCACTTCAGATCCAGCTCACGCGCCGCCTTGACGTCATCCAGACGCTTCACCGGCATCGTGTAAGGCGCACCCTTGACCATTTCGGCATCGGTGTGGGCCTCTTCACGGATCTTCACCATCACTTCAATGAAGCTATCCAGTGTCGCCATATCTTCGGTCTCGGTAGGCTCGATGAGGAAGCACTCAGGGACCAGCAATGGGAAGTAGGTAGTCGGGGCATGGTGACCGTAGTCCAGTAGACGCTTGGCGAAGTCCATCGCGATGGCACCCGTCTCCTTCGCCTCTTTCTTCAAGGTGAGGATAAACTCATGGGTGGCACGACGCTCTGGATAGGCCATCTCGAATCCCGCCTCTTTCAGCTTCACCATCATGTAGTTGGCGTTCAGGGTAGAGAACTCGGAAACACGAACCATACCATCACGACCCAGCATCTTGGCGTAGATATAGGCACGCATCAGGATACCGGCGTTACCAGCGAAGGCCGACAGGCGACCAATGGTTTGCGGGCGATCTTTCTCCGTCAACCAGCGATAATTATCGCCCTCTTTCGCCACCATAGGCACAGGCAGGAAAGGGATCAGGCGCTCGGATACACCAACAGGGCCAGCACCGGGACCACCACCACCGTGAGGGGTAGAGAAGGTCTTGTGCAGGTTCATGTGGATCACATCGAAGCCCATATCACCGGGCTTCACCTTACCCAGGATCGCGTTCAGGTTGGCACCATCGTAGTACAACAGACCGCCTGCATCATGAACGATCTTGGCGATCTCTTTGATCTTGCGCTCAAACACACCCACGGTAGAAGGGTTAGTCAGCATGATACCCGCGGTTTGTGGACCCACCGCCTCTTTCAGCGCCTCAATGTCCACATCACCATTATCCATGGTGGGGATCTCTTTTACCTTGTAACCACACATTACCGCAGTGGCCGGGTTGGTACCGTGCGCCGCATCGGGCACGATGATCTCGGTACGGGCATCATCATTGTTGGCATCGTGATAGGCACGAATCATTGCCACACCAGCGAATTCACCCTGGGCACCAGCCATCGGTGTCAGGGAGACCTCTTTCATGCCGGTGACATCCTTCAAGATTTCCTGCAGGTCGTACATCGAGGCCAGGAAGCCCTGACTCATCGACTCCGGTGCATGAGGATGACGCGCCAGGAAACCGGGCAGCATCGCCAGTTTATTGGAACCTCGCGGGTTGTACTTCATCGTACAGGAGCCCAGCGGATAGAAGTTGGTATCGATCGAGAAGTTCTTCTGCGACAGGCCGGTGTAATGGCGTACTGCCTGCATCTCAGACACTTCCGGTAATATCGCACGCTTTTTACGGCGCAGGTTATCGGGGATATCCGCAGTATTGGAATCCAGATTGTTCAGCTGCACGCCGTTGGTACGGCCGGCTTGTGAGCGTTCAAAAATCAACATATTCATCACTCTCCGTTACAGCTTAGGCGCTAATGCGCTTGAAGTTATCTACGTAATTGTCGATATCGGCCGAGGTCTTGGTTTCGGTGACACACACCATCATGCAACCGGCCAGCTCGGGATACTCTGCCGCCATGTCATAACCGGCAACAATATTCTGCTCCGCCATCGCGCCTTGAATATCCGCTACAGGCTTGTCGAACTTCAGTACCGACTCATGGAATACCGGGCGGTTAAAGACCTTGCTCACACCACTCTGCGCCGCCAGTTTGTCAGACAACTCATTGGTATTGGCATGGGATGTGGCCGCCGCCTGCTCCAGACCTTCGGCACCCATGATCGACATAAAGATGGTCGCCGCGGTGGTCAACAAACCCTGGTTGGTACAGATATTGGAAGTCGCCTTGGAACGACGGATATGCTGCTCACGCGCCTGCAGGGTCAAAGAGAAACCAGTCTTGCCGTCCAGATCCACCGTTTTACCGATAATACGACCGGGCATCTGGCGTACATGCTGCTGTCTACAGGTCATAAAGCCAAAGTAAGGACCACCAGAAGATAGCGGTGCCCCCAGAGGCTGACCATCACCCACGGCGATATCAGCCCCTTCACTGCCCCACTCACCGGGAGGAGCCAGCATCGCCATCGCCATCGGATTCACCACACCGATCACCAGAGCACCGTGTGAATGCGCCCAATTGGTCAGCGCATCGACCTCTTCCAGTACACCGAAGAAGTTCGGCTGAGGAATCACCAGCGCAGTGAAATCACCAGGCTCGGCAGGTAACGAAGCGGGATCGATATGACCGCCTTCACGATCGTAATCCAGCTCTTCCAGTACGATGCCCTGATTTCTAACGATGGCATGAGCCACCTGACGATAAACCGGGTTCACCGTGCGCGGAATGAGGATACGCTTGGACTTGGATTTGCGATTGGCTCGAACCGCCATCAGTACCGCTTCCGCCAGCGCCGAGGCTCCGTCGTACAACGAGGCATTGGAGACATCCATTGCCGTCAGGTTGGCTATCATGGTCTGGAATTCGTACAGCAGCTGCAACGTACCCTGGCTGGCCTCAGCCTGATACGGGGTATAGGCAGAGTAGTACTCTCCACGAGTGGCGATCTCCCACACCGCGGCAGGGATGTGATGCTCATAGGCACCGGCACCGACGAATACGCCTGGTGTGCCATCTTCAGCAGCACGGCCATTCATAAGACGGCTGATTTCCAGCTCGCTCATGCCGGGCTCAATTTTCAAACCTTCTGCACGCAGCTCGGCAGGAATCTCATCAAACAAATCTTCGATACTGGAGGCGCCTATGGCGTCCAGCATGGATTTGATCTCTTCTTCAGTATGAGGAATAAACGGCATCGTATCGATCCAATCTCAAATCAAGTTTCAAACAAGTAGCTGCTTTAAATCGTATATCTGTTTAAAGCAGCCAACTCTCAAAGCGAGAGATTTTGTTCGAGTACAAGGCGCGGTTGAAGGATACGCTGCGAGCATACAAATAGTATGTGAGCAGCGAAGTCTTAAAGCGCAACGCCGTAATCGAACAAAAGATCCGCTTTAGGCCTCTTCTGCAACCAGTGCTGTGTAGGCCTCTGCATCCATCAGACCATCCAGCTCAGAGGCATCGGACAGTTTGATCTTGAAGATCCAGCCGTTACCGAAAGCATCTGAGTTAATGGTTTCAGGGGCATCGGCCAGCTCTTCGTTACCCGCGGTTACTTCACCAGAAACCGGGCTATATACATCGGAAGCGGCCTTCACAGACTCCACCACGGCACAGTCATCACCGGCAGACACTTCATTGCCTTCTTCAGGTACTTCAACAAATACCATGTCACCCAGCAGTTCCTGCGCGTGTTCGGTAATACCAACGGTCACAGTGCCATCGCCATTATCCTTAACCCACTCGTGGCTCTTGGTGTATTTCAGATCAGAAGGTACGTTGCTCATTTGTTGTTCCTCGTTCAAAAACTATTTAAACAATTTGTTTATTTAACCATGTGATAAAGCCGCTATCACGACCTCGTCATTAATCGATACAGGATTTTCCGTTTCTTACAAACGGGAATTTGACGACCTTGGCATTTAGCAATTTGCCGCGAATTTCCACCTGCACACTTTCATCAGCGGCCTTGGGGATACGGGCAAAGGCAATGGCCTTGCTCAAAGTCGGGGAAAAAGTACCACTGGTAGTTTCGCCCTCACCGGCTTCACATACAACCTTCTGGTGACCACGCAGTACACCGCGCTCCTCCAGTACCAGGCCGACCATCTTGCGCTGCACACCTTCTGCCTTCAGGGCTTCCAGCGGGCCACGACCGATAAAGTCGCGACCGTCATCCAGAGAAATGGTCCAGCCCAATGCCGCTTCCAGTGGCGAAATGTCTTCATCCATATCGGTGCCATAAAGGTTCATACCCGCCTCCAGGCGCAGGGTATCGCGAGCCCCAAGACCACAGGGACGTACACCGGCATCGGCCAGGGCCTGCCAGAAATCGGCCGATTGCTCAGCCGGTAACATGATCTCAAAACCGTCTTCACCGGTATAACCGGTGCGGGCAACAAACTTGTCACCAATTTCGGCGGCAAAGAACACGCCCAGCTGGCTAGCGGCATCGGCCGCATCACCCAGTACGGAGATGGCCTTTTCACGAGCGTTGGGACCCTGCACGGCGATCATCGCCACATCATCACGCACAGAGACAGCCACTTCAAAAGCCTCGGCCTGCTTTTCTATCCAGGCCAGATCCTTTTCTCGTGTCGCGGCATTCACCACGGTGCGGAACCAACCATCATTCATGTAGTAGGTGATCAGATCATCAATCACACCACCGGTCTCATTCAGCATGCAGGAGTACAGTGCCTTACCAGGCTTGCCAGCAATCTTGTCTACGTTATTGGCCAACAGCTTTTTCAGAAACTCAGTGACCCTGTCGCCTTTCATATCCACCACGGTCATGTGGGAGACATCAAACATACCGGCGTCCTGACGTACGGCATGATGTTCTTCAAGTTGAGAACCGTAGTTAATGGGCATGTCCCAGCCGGTAAAATCGACCATCTTGCCGCCCATCTCTACATGTTTATCGTATAAAGGAGTTTTAGCCATTGCTTAAACCTTAGTTAGATTGATCTTCTTCTGCATGATAGGAGGAACGCACCAGCGGACCAGACTTAATCCAGTCAAAACCTATGGCCTTCGCTTCCTCTTCATACTGCGCGAATTCTTCCGGTGTGATGTACGCCTGCACCGGTAAATGGAAACGGGTTGGGCGCAAATACTGGCCTACAGCCACACGCTGCACACCCGCGTTATGTAAATCGTTTAATACTGCCAGCACCTCATCGTGGGTTTCACCCAGGCCGAGCATGATGGCCGATTTGGCCTCTACACCATCCAGTCTGGCGGCCTGCTCCAGCAATTCTAAAGAACGCTGGTAATTGGAGCCCTTACGTACCGTCTTATACAGACTGGGGACGGTCTCAACATTGTGACCCCAGACCAGATCCAGGCCAGAGGGGTGGCGATACTCTTCCACCGCCTGGTAGATCAGCTCAATGGCCTGTGGCTTTTGATAAAAATCGGGAGTCAGAAATTCGATACCTATGTCAGGCTTGCGCTGGCGTAACTGACGCAAGGTATTGGCGAATACCAGAGCCCCGCCGTCTTCCATGTCATCACGGTTAACCGAGGTCAGCACAACGTAATCCAGCCCCATATTGATAGTGGCCTCGGCCACACGACGGGCCTCATCG
>JABURU010000259.1 GCA_014762485.1 Gammaproteobacteria bacterium
CCATTATGGGATTTAGTAGTTTGATGCTGAAGTTTGGCATTGACTCATTGCCGGAGAAGATCCGTGGTTATGTAAAAAATATATATGATGGAGGAACCCACTTATCGGCATTAATAAATCAGGTGCTCGATCTAACCAAGATCGAAACGGGTAAGGCATCGGTAAAAATCGAACATGTTTCAGTGAGAGAGATTAGCGATGAATGCCTGGCCTTAATGCGGCCACTCGCTACTCAGCAAAAAGTAGTGCTAGTTGATGAAATTTCAATTAAAGATACTACTTATATTAGTGCCGATGTTGTCCGGCTTAAACAGGTTATCATTAACCTCATTTCAAACGCGATTAAATATAATAAAACCGATGGCAAGGTATTTATTAAGTGCCGTCCTGTGAATGGGAAAATCAGATTCGAGATTGAAGACACGGGCCTGGGCATTCCCATTGCGGAGCAAGCGGAAATATTTACACCATTTAGTCGAGCACATCATCATATAAACGTAGAGGGAAGCGGCATCGGCCTGGCGGTGACCAAGAAAAACCTGGAAATGATGGATAGTGAGATCCATTTTAACAGCACTGAAGGTGTAGGTAGCTGCTTCTGGTTTGAGCTAGATCAGGCTGACCAGGTAAGTGATAGCTTTACAGCACCCACAATACCCGTGAATGCGGTAGATGAGCCGTTGGATATTCGAGTGTTGTATGTGGAGGATAATCCTATCGGCATGAAATTAATGGAAGAGATCATTAACTACATTCCCGGCGTGACATTATATAAAGCCGACTCAGGCGAGGCTGGTTATCGAGTCGCCATGGAGCAAAGACCGGATCTCATTTTCCTGGATATTAACTTGCCAGATATTAGTGGCCTGGATGTGATGAAACGGCTGAAGCAGCAAGCAGAAACAAGCAATACTCCAGTGATGGCCTTAAGTGCCAGCGCCCTGGAGTCAGAGGTTCAAAAAGGACTGGAAGCCGGTTTTACTCGTTATATACGTAAGCCCTGTGAAGCGGATGAGATTATGGCAATTCTTAGCAGCCAGTCTCGCGCTATAGCGCAAAGGCCGAAGGCGAAATAGAACAGGATGGGTGTGGTGTTAATGTACCTGGTTAAGCGATCCAGACATTATTTCGATTAATTCATCGACATCAAATGGCTTCTTTAAAAAACCTAGCAGGTTGAGGTTTTGTGCCAACAGGCTGATGCCATTACTATCAACATAGTCATAACCGCTCATAATGATGAGCGGTGTCTTACTGTTCATTTGTACCAGGCGGCGGATAACTTCCAGCCCATCCATCTCGGGCATTACCACATCAACCAGCATGATGTCGGGTTCTTGCTTGTCGTAGGCACTAAAAAAGTCATGCGCATTGTTGGTGGCGCGTACATCATATCCGTGTAACTCGGCAACCTCTTCTACCAGGGACAAAATCATTTCATTGTCGTCTACAACCAGAATATCACTCATTCGTGCGCGCCTCGATACGTATAGTCAATTTCAAGCATAGTATGATTTTATCGATTGTGAATGTACGCTAAAGGTGTAAATTCTTTGAAAATTCATACAAAGTATGTGGTTATATTGACTGGCAAAACCCTAATATCGTCTGGCGTACAGATCTGCGTATTCTGGTGCGATCAGTTTGGCACCGAGCAGTTCGCTCTCTTCCATTAGTTTGCCGACACGCTCGCGTTGTTTGAGTATGGACTTTCGCTCTTCAACATCCTTGCTGCTCTCAAAGGCCACATGCAGCCAGATATAGGCATTAAGATAGTTTTTTTCCATCCCATGACCAAAGCGATACATCACACCAACCAGGTGTTGTGACTCGGGATCCCCCAGCTTGGCGGCCTCGAATAGCCAGGTAAACGCCACCTTATAGTCACGCTTAGTACCGATGCCCTTGTAATACATCTTGCCGGTCATGGCCATGGCGTAGGGATCGCCCTGCTCAGCGGCCAGGGTGTACCACTTTAGTGCGTGTGCGTAATAGGGACGTGGAATACCGACCTTGTAATACATCCGATCGGCCAATTTTACCTGGGCCTGGCGATTGCCCTGGCGTGCAGCCTTGTCGAGCCAGTAATTGGCCTTGCGCTCGCTCTTGCCAACCCCCTTGCCTTCAGAGTAGAGCTGGGATAACAGGATTTGCGCCTCGGGATCCCCTGCATTGGCTTTTATTTCGGCCAACTGAAAGTCATTGCGCAGGGTGATCTCGTTAACGGCGGCGCCCTGTTTGGTGACTTGCTCGGCTGGTGCTACGGGGCCTTCTGCAGCCGTGACATCCAGACATAATATAGATAAAATCGCTAAAGCTGGTACTGGAGTGGCTATTTTATGCAAAAGACCTTCCTATTGGTGGTGAAATTCAGCTACAGTAATACTAATAATAATTAGCACGCAAGTCATGGATGTTGGATAACTATAACAACGGTTAATCTTGTGCTGCAACGTGCGTAATGCCCAAAGGAATGTTGTCATGTCGTCCCACTCCGTCACTGCCTTGCGGGAACAGCTCCGGCAATCCAAAAAGGTCGTGACATTAGGCATCTCTTTAATATTGCTACTGGTCAGTTTATTGGCCATAGGCGGCTATTTCATCCTGCATAAAAACAACGCATCGATGGAGCGCATCGTTGCGAAGCACTACGCTCATGTCGAGCTGGTTAACGTGATGCGTAGTGCTGCCCGTCAGCGTTTAACCATTGTTCTGGATGTTATGTTACAAAGCGATCCCTTTGTGCGTGATGAATTGTTAGAGCAGTTTTGGCATCAGGGTCAGGTTTTCTGGCGAGCCTATAGCACATTTGTTGACATGGAGATGGAGGCGGAACAGCAAGTCCTAAATAGTAGACTAAGGGATGCCATTAACTTAAACGACGATATACGAGAGCGAGTAATCAATCTTGCGTTTATGGATGATATAAATATTCGGCCAGAACAACTAATAGAAGATTTTCGCACGGCACAGGCACCGTTGTTTCAGATTCTGGATGAGCTTTATCTGCATCACCATCAGCAAATAACGATTGCGCAACAATCGGCGCAAGAGTACTACCAGTTTTCCCCGGTACTGCTATTTGTCTTCTTCGCAATCATCATTATTTTATCGTTATATATCATGAAGCGTATTCAACGCGATCTACAAACCAAAGGAGATCAGTTAATAGAGTCGAACATAAAAATGTCGATCTTTATTGCCACCATGAGCCATGAAATTCGTTCTCCCCTTACTTCGATCATAGGTTTTGGAGAAACCTTGCTGGATACAAATTCAAACAAGGAAGAGCGTATCGCATCGATTAACTCCATCGTGCGTAATGGTCAGCATTTACTCGATGTGGTTAACGAGGTTCTCGATTACTCCAAATTACAAGCCGAGCAGATGACGTTAAATGTTGCTACCCATGGCGTCAAAGAGTTGCTTGCTGATCTGGACATATTGATTGCCCGTAGAGCCAAAGATAAACAAATTGAGTTTGAAATTGAGGCTACTACCCATTTGCCTACATTTGTTAATGTGGATATTGTCAAGCTGCGGCAGATATTGATTAACATATTAAGTAATGCCTGTAAGTTTACTCAGCAGGGCTCGGTAAAGTTAATGGTCAGATATATCGATGATCAGCATAAGCTGGAATTTAGTATTTCTGATACTGGTCCAGGTATCCCGGCAGACAAACAAAAAGAACTATTTTTAGCTTATGAACACGGAGGTGAACAGGAAGGGACTGGCCTGGGTTTATATATTTCAAAAAAATTAGTCGACCTGATGCAAGGTGATATAGAAGTAGACAGCGTGGTAGGTCAAGGTAGTCGGTTTACGATAACCATTCCATGTGGTGAGAATATCGAGTCAAATTTCTTTGACTGGGAACCTGAAGCCGTCAGGTTACAAACGCTGGGCAATCTGGGGACCTCAGTAAGATTATCCGGTAATGTGCTACTGGCAGAAGATCGCATCGATAATCAACAGCTGTTTTCTATTTATATTAATAAAGCCGGGGCCAATTTAACCATCGTAAATAATGGTGAGGATGCCGTAGAGGAAGCGCTGGAACACCATTTTGAAGTGATCCTGATGGACTTGCAGATGCCGGTAATGAATGGCATCGATGCAGTGAAAACGCTTCGTAAAAAGGCTTGTCATACCCCTGTTATTGCCTTGACAGCCAATACCCAGGATGAAGATCGGGAGCAGTGCCTGAGGGCAGGATTTAATGATTTCCTTACCAAGCCGGTCACCCGTAGTGCTTTTCTGGAGGTGATGGCTCGTTATCTCAATCAGGAAGATGGAACGAGTGCCAAACCGATCAGAAACCATGTTTATGATGAGCAACCTGAGTTGCGTGTGGCAATCGACTATTTTGTAAATAGCCTGTCCACTATCTCGAACCAACTGGAGCAACAGTTAGAACAAAATAACTGGCCGCAACTGCGAGAAACACTACATGATCTTAAAGGTACCGCCGGGGGCGTTGGCTATCCGTCATTAACCCAGGCGGCGATGGAAGCCGGTTTCGCTTTGGCCAAAGGGGACATGGAAGAGGCGGAAGAGCGGGTTAAGGGAATCGTCGCGTTAATCGAGATGGTGCAACAGGGCTATCGAGAGCAGGTAAAAAAGGGAGCTAATACTACCCGTCTCAACGAGACGGGTAGCACCGAGTCTTAGGCTTCATGTAACCAGGCCTGTGGCATCAGGTCACCGGATAACATGGCATTGTATTTCTCTTCAAAGAAGAACGTTTCTTCGCCAAAGGCCGGTGTTAGATCATTGAGCCAGGTCGCCTCTTCGTCATACTTGGCGAAGAATGGGCGCTGTATCCAGTCCGAATCACGGCCTTGTATAAAGCGCAGGGCAAAGACCTTCTCACCATTTATTTCCGTCACACCCTGCACCTCAACTTTACCCGGGCCAGCGCTCATGCTGGGGCCACGTGCAGTACGTGCCAGACCAGAGACCTGTTTCATTGCCGCGCGATAGATCTCATAGGCGCGATGCAGGGGCACCTCGAAGTAACGCTTGGCACCGGTATCTCGCTCAACAAACATGTAGTATGGGATGAGTCCCAGCTTCACCTGGGTATTCCACATGCGTGACCATACCTTGGGATCATCATTAATATTGGCAATTAACGGTGCCTGGCAACGGATCACCGCCCCGGTGGCACGAATACGCTTAATCGCTTCACGCACGATGTCGGTTTCCAGCTCCTGCCAGTGGTTGAAGTGCGCCATAAAGGCGACGGTCTTGCCCGCCTTGACCAGCTTCTCAAATAGCGCCAGTAGCTCACCGGCATCATCATCGGTCACAAAGCGGTATGGCCAGAAGGTTAATGCCTTGGTACCGATGCGTATGGTCTGTATATGATCAAACTCTGGTGCCAGCAGGGGCTCCAGGTAGTCCACCAGGTGTTTGGTCTTCATCACCATCGGATCGCCGCCGGTCATCAGCAGGTCGGTTACCTCGTGGTGGTGCTTTAGGTAGTCGTGCAAACGGCCCGCCTCTTTTGAGGCCATGCGCAGCTCCTTGTCACCGACAAACTGTGCCCAGCGGAAGCAGAAGGTGCAGTAAGCATGACAGGTTTGTCCCTGGCTGGGGAAAAACAGCACGGATTCACGATAATCGTGCTGCATGACCTGCCTG
>JABURU010000241.1 GCA_014762485.1 Gammaproteobacteria bacterium
GCGGTTCCTCTTGCATTCGGCGATCTGATCGCTGAGCATTATGAAGATGACTTCCACCACGCCAACCCGATCATTGATCAGTTGCGCGAGAAGATGGAGGTCGTAGAAGATGAACGCTATTCTCGTGAATACCTGGAAGCGGATAAACGCTCCATCGCCAATGCGATCCAGATCACTTTTAAGGATGGCTCACAAACAGAAAAAGTGGAAATCGAGTACCCTATCGGTCACCGTCGCCGTCGAGATGAAGGTATACCGATATTGAAGAGCAAGTTTTTATCCAGCTTGCGCACTCGATTCCCAGAGTGGCGTTGCCAGCAAATCATGGAGCTTTGCCTGAACGCAGAACAATTAGAAAACACCGCGGTTAATGAGTTTATGGAGCTGTTTATCATTAACTAAAAAATGATCAGGCCCTGATCTCTACGCCTGGCGAGGATCAGGGCCAAAATAACAAATATCATGGGGAGGTCAAAATGTCCTATTTAACCGAGCACCAACGTTCGATCACCGAATCCGAGGCATTTTGGCGAGACAAGGCATCCAGACTTAAATGGTATAAAGATCCACAAACCATCCTTAGCCAGGATGATCATGGCATCCACCGTTGGTTCGCCGATGGGGAGATGAACACCTGCTACATGGCGGTGGATTATCACGTTGAAACCGGCCGAGGCGATCAAGTCGCCCTGATATACGACTCCCCCGTTACCGGGCAGAAGCAGACCTTTAGCTACCAACAATTGCAAGATGAAGTGGCCCTGTGCGCGGGCATGCTTAAGGCACAGGGCGTAGAGAAGGGTGACCGAGTCATCATCTATATGCCAATGATCCCACAAACCGTGTTTGCCATGCTGGCGGTCGCACGCCTGGGGGCCATCCATTCGGTGGTATTTGGTGGTTTTTCTTCTCGCGAACTGGCCATACGTATTGATGATGCAACCCCCAAGCTGGTGTTGTCAGCTTCTTGCGGTATCGAGATCAATACCATCGTCGACTATAAAAAGTTACTCGATGGCGCCATCGAAATGACCGAACACAAACCCAACAACTGTATTATCTTCCAGCGTCCACAATCCGAGGCCCCCATGGTCACCGGTCGTGACCTGGACTGGAAAGAGTTATTGTCCAGTGCCAGTCCCGCTGATTGTGTCGCGGTAAAAGGTACGGATCCGCTTTATATCCTCTATACCTCCGGCACCACCGGCAAACCCAAAGGGGTGGTACGTGAAAATGGCGGACATGCGGTGGCGATGAAGTACAGCATGGACGCAGTGTATGACATCCAGCCTGGCGAGGTTTACTGGGCAGCGTCGGACGTAGGCTGGGTCGTCGGCCACTCCTACATCGTCTATGGACCCTTATTACAAGGCTGCTCAACGATTCTATACGAAGGCAAACCGGTGATGACGCCGGATGCCGGAGCCTTCTGGCGGGTCATCGAAGAGCACAAGGTCAAGGCGCTGTTTACTGCCCCCACCGCCTTTCGTGCAATCAAAAAAGAAGATCCCAACGGCGAGTTTATTCAGAAATATGATCTCTCTTCACTGAGCACAATATTTGCCGCTGGCGAGCGCCTGGATCCCCCCACCTATGAATGGTTATCGGCAAACCTGCAGCGCCCGGTAATCGATAACTGGTGGCAAACCGAAACTGGCTGGGCCATCGCTTCCAACCAGCGTGGACTGGAACCGATGCCCATCAAGCCAGGCTCGGCCACCGTGCCCTCGCCAGGTTTTGATGTACAGATACTGGATGATGAGGGTAACCAGGTTGCCGCTGGTGTACAGGGCAACATTGCCATAAAACTGCCACTGCCCCCCAGTTCCCTGACCACTATTTGGGGCGATATCGAGCGCTTTAAGCGCGGCTACCTGGAGACCTATCCCGGTTACTACAATAGCGGTGACGGTGGCTATATCGACGAAGAGGGTTACCTGTTCGTAATGGGCCGTATCGATGATGTATTTAATGTCGCCGGTCACCGCCTCTCTACCGGTGAAATGGAAGAGGTAGTCGGTAAACACTCCGCCGTCGCCGAGTGTGCCGTTATAGGTCGTGACGATGAGCTCAAAGGCCAGGTCCCCATGGGCTTCGTCGTGTTAAAGAGCGGTATCGACACCGAGCATGACACCATTATCAAGGAGCTCATCGAGCTGGTACGTCAGGACATTGGCCCCGTGGCCAGTTTCAAGGAGGTAGAGATCGTCAAACGCCTGCCGAAAACCCGCTCCGGCAAGATCCTGCGCAAGACGCTGCGCCAGATTGTTAATGGCGAAGAATACACGATGCCATCCACCATTGACGATCCCGCCTCTTTAAGCGAGATCGAAGAACAGTTAAAAAACCGTAAAGCATAATTTCTGGAGTTATTATGAAAGTCAGCGAAGCATTAGTCGCACGTAAATCTACTCGCGCTTACCTGCCCAAAGATGTGGAGCAGGAAAAGATTGAACGTATCCTAAAGGCAGCTCGTCATGCACCATCGGGCACCAACACCCAGCCATGGCAGGTTGCCGTGGTACGTGGTGAAACCAAGCAGAAGCTGCAGCAGGCAATGGAAGAGGCCTTCCGCGGTGGCGAAAAAGGCGTTATGGATTACCAGTATTACCCACTGGAATGGGAAGCGCCGTATAAGGACCGTCGCAAGGCCTGTGGTCTGCAGATGTATAAAACCCTGGAGATCGCCCGCGAGGATAAACAGCGCCAGATCGATCAGTGGGCCGCCAACTACCGCGCCTTCGATGCCCCTGTGATGCTGCTGTTCTTTATGGATCCGATCATGGAAGCCGGATCCTATCTCGACTATGGTATGTTCCTGCAGTCCATCATGTTAATGGCAGAAGAGGAAGGCCTGGCCACCTGCCCACAGGCGGCACTGGGTGAATATCCCAAGATCGTGAAGGAGACCCTGGGTTATGCAGAGGATAGCGTACTGCTATGCGGTATCGCCCTGGGATATGAGGAAAAAGGTGCACTGGTCAACAGTTACCGCACTCCTCGTGAAGAGATTGAAAACTTCACCCGCTATTTTGACTAAAGGATAAATCCACCATGACTCACCCTGCACAACATCAAGATCTTGGCCATGGCATTACCGTACTGGATGCAGAATACATTCAGCCCGGTATCGCCGCGGTATACCTGATGCAGCAGGGTGATCAGGTTGCCATTATCGAAACCGGCACAGCCTTTACCGTGCCACATATCCTTGAGTTATTACAGCAGCGGGGCCTGAGCGCGGAAAACATCGCTTATGTGATCCCCACTCATGTGCACCTGGACCATGCCGGCGGCGCCGGTGAATTGATGGCGCTCTGCCCCAATGCCCAACTGATAATCCACCCGTTTGGTGCTCGCCATATGATCGATCCTGGCCGCTTACAGCAAGGTGTGATCGCCGTCTATGGAGAAGAAAACTTTAAACAATATTACGGTGAATTAAAGCCCATCGAAGCCGAGCGTGTGATTGAAGCCGCAGACAACTTCGAGCTGGACTTTAATGGCCGCAAACTGGTGTTCCTTGACACACCGGGACACGCCAAGCATCACTTCTGTATTTATGATGAAACCAGTAACGGTATCTTTACAGGTGATACCTTCGGTTTAAGTTACCCGAACCTGACCGATGGAGATGAACCCTTTATCTTTGCCACCACCACTCCCGTACAATTTGATCCCGAGGCGATGTTAAACAGCATCGATCGCCTAATGGCCTTAAAGCCGGAGAAAATGTACCTGACACACTATAGTGCCATTACCCCTACGCAGAGTGTCGTTGAGCAGTTAAAAGATTCCGTACTTGCCTTTAAAACCATCGCAGAAAAGGAGAGGCCCGTAGCCAAAGACCGTCAACAGCGTATTGAGGAACGCATGATGGAATACATGCTGACACAACTGGAAACACTACAGAGCCCATTGTCCGTGGATGAAATAAGCGCATTCCTAAAAAATGATGTAACACTCAATGCTCAGGGTCTGGAAGTTTGGTTAAATAAATAACTGATAACATTTCTGAAACAAGTCAATTTAGCTTTTACGATCCTTTTACACAATTACCCATCTTTTACTTCATATCTAACTATCTTCAGTCGATACATTGCCTAACGGTAACAAAGGCATAAGTTTGCGAGATGATATTTAAAAAATTGCTATGTAGTTTGAAAGCTGATTACTACAACTTCCGCTATCAAAAAGCGGAACGACGTGGCGACAGAGTTGCAGCCATTGGCTATAGATTAGCCTATGCCTGTCAAATGCAGTATTGCAGTTTACACAAGGTTTAGTTCTTCCTCCCTGAACTTGCGTAGCGCAAGTTTTATTTAGCCTTTTATTAATCCCCATAAGGCATCGGCCGTACTACCCTCTGGTACGGCCTTTTTTTTACCCTTATCATTACCCCTGTATTAACATTATCCGAAATCAGGCTACCTAATAGCTATGTATGACTACTTCATTATCGGCCAGGGCCTTGCGGGCAGTTTGCTTGCATGGAAACTAATTCATGCGGGTAAACGCATCCTGGTATTGGATAATGCCCATCAGCATGCCTCGTCATGGGTCGCGGCAGGATTAATAAATCCTGTTACCGGCATGAGAATGGTTAAATCTCCTTATACCGAGCTGTGGCTGCAGCAAGCAAACTCCTGTTATCAGCAAATTGAAGACGAACTCGAGATCTCAATACGCCACCATTTGCCCATGTGGCGAATATTCACCAACCAGAAGCAACTGGATGCCTGGCAAGAGCGCATTAGCGCACCGGAGTATGCTGATTACCTGGAAGAAGCAACGATAGATAACAATGCCCTGCCATATCACATCAAACACGGCACCGGGATTATACACCATACCGGTTATATCGATACCAAGCAGCTACTCACCGCAATAAAGCAGTGGCTGGTGGAACATAATAGTTACCTACAGGTCGAGCTGGACTATGATCAGGTAATGGTCGGGGATAAACTAATTACACTGCACGATATGCAGGCCAATAATATTATTTTTTGTGAAGGGTATCGAGGCACCCACAACCCCTGGTTTAAGCAGCTACCATTAACCCCGGTTAAAGGCGAAATCCTTACACTACAACATGAACAACCATTACCCAATGCCATCATCAATTTTGGTAAATGGTTACTGCCTATTAACGCTAAACAATTTAAATTTGGTGCTACGTATGATTGGGCGAATATCGACCAGGTTCCCACCGCGAAAGCAAAACAACACCTACTTGATGCTCTGCACAAACAATTAAACTGTGAGCTCGATATACAGCTGCTACAACATGAGGCTGGCCTGCGTCCCAATAGCCAGGATCGCCTACCTTTAATCGGTCCCCATAAGCAGTATCCCAACATGTATTGCTTTAATGGCTTTGGTTCTCGCGGCAGCCTTATGATCCCTTTTTATGCCCAGCACTTACTATTGCACCTGTTAGAGCATCAACCGTTAGATCCTCACTGCCACATCGATCGTTTTAGTTAATATGAAACGCATATCGCTTGTCGAACAGGTTCAACAATATCTTCTTAACTATATATCACCAGTTGACTAGGTGATTGATGTTGCCGTGGGTAATGGCCACGACACACACTTCCTCGCTCATGCGGTAGGGGAGGATG
>JABURU010000327.1 GCA_014762485.1 Gammaproteobacteria bacterium
TAAATGATACGGCCGATCGACTAGGTAAGAGAGGTAGGGAGACTACTCCCAAGGTAGTATAGCCCCGGCAAGTCGGGGCTCACGGATGATTAAATGCCGTACTGGTCGCGATAGGATTGAACCGAATCCAGGTATTGCTGGTGTTGTTCGGATTCGGATAGATATTGAATCAGTTGTTCGAGCCTGATGATGCTCAGAACCGGGATATTGTACTCCGCCTCGACCTCCTGAATGGCCGATTTTTCACCCTGGCCCTTCTCCTGGCGGTCAAGTGCAATGATCACACCGGCCGGTTTGGCCTCGTGGGCAGCGATGATATCCATAGATTCACGAATGGCCGTTCCGGCAGTAATCACGTCATCAATGATCAGGATATTCCCGCTCAGTTCAGAGCCAACGATATTGCCACCTTCACCATGATCTTTGGCCTCTTTGCGATTGAAGGCGTAGGGGATGTCTGTACCATGTTGTTCTGCCAGTGCGACGGCCGTTGTTGAGGCCAGTGGGATGCCTTTGTACGCTGGGCCAAACAACACGTCGTACTTCAAGCCACTGTCCACAATGGCCTGTGCATAAAACTGGCCCAGTTTGGCTAGCATACGGCCGGTATTAAACAGGCCTGCATTAAAGAAATAGGGGCTGGTACGTCCAGACTTCAGGTGGAATTCGCCAAAACGCAAAACATTCGCTTCAATCGCGAACTGGATAAACTCTTTTTGATATTGCTGCATGATCGAGACACGGTTGGTAAGACTGGGCTCTATGATACACGTTTTAGCCTAAGCGCTGAACTCTGCCGTGATCTTCAGTATATCGGTATCTAGTTTTGGTCGCGCATTTTTTTCAATATCATGATATGTGATTTCTATACTCGCACTTTGGTGCAAGGCATGGAGATTATTCAGGTACTAGTTGAGTCACTTATCGTAATTCTGTCATGTCGCCAGTGAACTCGTTGTTTAATCTGTTTGTATCTATGGATAAGTTTTTATGAAATATGCATCTAGGAGTAGAAAGTCTCAATAAGAGAGTAGTCGTGCTGTAAAGAAGAAAGTTTGGCTATATCAGTTCGGTATTTCTCTTCTACCTGGAAATGATAAAATACCAAAAATTTAATGCAGAAGTGATGAATCATGCGAGTAATAAGCGCTAATTTGAACGGGATTCGTGCCGCCGCCAGGAAAGGTTTCTTTGACTGGATGCTGGCGCAGGATGCCGATGTGATCTGTATTCAGGAGACCAAGGCACAGGAATTCCAGCTGGATGATCCAGTATTTTCCCCGGAGGGTTACTACCGCTATTTCTTTGATGCCGAGAAGAAAGGGTATAGTGGCACGGCGATTTATTGCCAGCGTGAACCAGATAAAGTGACGACCGGTTTGGGGTGGGCACATGCGGATACCGAAGGGCGCTGGATCGAGGCGGAGTTTGGCAAACTGACCGTGGCGTCACTCTATTTACCATCGGGCTCGGCCAATGAAGAGCGCCAGGCGAACAAGCTGACATTTATGAACCGTTTTCGTGAAGATCTAAATGCCATGCGTCGCCGCCGCCGCGAGTATATTGTCTGTGGTGACTGGAATACGGTGCACAAAGAGATCGATATTAAGAACTTCAAGAGTAATCAAAAAACATCGGGTTGCACCCCGGTGGAACGTCAGTGGTTGGATGATTTGATTAATGATGGCGGTTGGATAGATGCCTTTCGTGAGGTTAACCAGGAAGCGGATCAATATACCTGGTGGTCAAATCGTGGTCAGGCCTGGGCAAAGAATGTAGGCTGGCGTATAGACTACCAGATGATTACACCTGGTCTGAAGGATAGCGTGGTATCAACATCGATATATAAGGATGATCGTTTTTCCGATCATGCTCCGTTGATTATCGATTACGACTACCACATATAGTGGCAGCGGATTTTAACCGATACTTAGCTATTAATGCACTGCTCTGTATCACTCATCCAGGTGCTGAGATACTCGCCTAGTGAGCGGGCCTTGTGTGGAGCATTATACTCTGGCCAGTTGCGCTTGGCCTCCTTCACCGTCGTGCTTAGCTGAAAGATCGCTTCATTGCTGATTGAGTTGGTATCATGTAGCCATTCACCAGTTTCTTCGCCGAGCAGGATATAGATTTGATCAAGTTGTTCTGTGTCCAGTCCGCTGCCTATTAACTGCATCTGAATATACTTGATACGCTTATTGATGGTATCAATCAGTAACTGATTTTTTTGTTGTTCCGTTAGCTTATGAAAAATATCATGCCACTCTTGAATGATTTTTCCGACTAGTCCCAGTTTCTCATCAACCCTCTTTAAGGTATAAGCTTTGGTTTCGGTGTCTTCATAATGTGCGGTGGATTTAAGCGCAGAGATGACTGTATAAAGATACTTTGTATTGTATTGCCCCTGGTTCATACTAATCTTGGCTTCAATCTCATCACACAAGCAGCCTTTCTCTAATAATGCCGAGATGGTATCTGCAACGGCCAGGATTTGCCCGGCCTTGCTGATTTCATCCACTAGCTTACCACGAGGGTAGCCGCTACCATCCAGCTTTTCATGATGCTCTAGAACGATATTGCTGATGGATGTGTTATATACAGGAAATTCTCGTAAGATTAGAAATGAGACGATTGGGTGAGCGTATACTTGCGTCCAGTCTTCATCAGACATTTTGTATTCGGGATTTTGCAAATCAGGGTTAATGTGTAGCTCACTGATATCATGCAAAATACTGGCCGTGATTAACTGGATTAGTTCTTTATTTTTTAGCCCGTCCTTTAAACCTATATACAATGCCAGCAATGCGGTTTGTATCATGTGTTTGAACAGGCGTGGCATGGCCTGCTTGATGATGGTGATTTTGAGTGATATCTGGTTTTCAAGATGAACATTACGCATTAACTGCAAAGGCAGGTCACCATATTTCATAAACATATAGTTAAAGCGCTTATCTCTATTCATCATCGTCATGGCTTCTGCCACCAAACTGTCGGTGTTGATGCCGTTTGAAATGATAACGCTACGATCGAGGGGCTTTAGAAGTTTGTGCTGGATTAGCTTGTCATAAAATGAGCTATCGATTTGAGTGCCCTTGGAAACAAGCTTATGCAATGTTCGAGTCATTACATCTTCACTGGTTACCATTTCTTTTGTATCGCCTAGCTCTGTTACAGCCTTAATGTAATCATCACTATTGATCTTATCGATTAGTTCGTTATTAAAGCTGATTTCTGCGATATTATCTTCGGGCATGATTCGTTATTCTATTTAATGATTGTTGTTATTTAAGCATGAATATAATGCCATAGATTGTGAAGCAAATCACATCACATTTATCATGATTTTACATGGTGGTATGTAAGCGTTTATTAATGCTTATTGAGACTATCGAGACGACTTGTTTCTATATTTTTTTACGGCCACCAGATACTTGGTGGCCGTGGATGAGGTTAGTGACGAATTCTGTCTTCGGAGGAGTTCATCCAGGAGCTTAGATATTCACCCAGTGAACGTGGCTTATGTGGATTGGCATGCTCAGGCCAGCGGCGCTTCACTTCACCGATGATAGTGTTTAGTTGGAACATCGCTTCATCAATAATAGAGTTGGAATCAGACAGCCATTCCTCCGTATCTTCTCCTAGCATGACGTATACCTGATCCAGTTGCTCGGTATCAAAACCACTACCGACCAGTTGCATCTCCAGATATTTTAAGCGATCCGTTACGGTATGAATCAGCATCTGATTTCTTTGTTGCTCATTTAATTTTTCGGTTAGGGTATGCCACTCCTTAATAATTTCACCGATCAGGTGTAATTTTTTATCGATGATTTGTAAGGTGGGTTGCTTGTCGGAGCCATCTGAAAAGCTGGCAGCACCACGTAAGGCCGTAAGAATGAAATGAATATACTGGTTATTAAACTGACCCTGGCACATCTTTAATTTGGCATCGATTTCATCGGGTGTATAACCTTTATCGATTAAACCGGCAACCGATTCCGCTACCGATAAGATATGACCGAGACTACTGATCTCGGATTCATCATGGCCGCGCGGATAGCCACTGCCATCGAGCTTTTCATGGTGGTCAAGAGTCATATAGCTGATCGCAGGGTGATAAGCTGGGAACTCTTTCAGGATCAGGTAAGAAATAAACGGGTGAGCATAAATCTGGTGCCAGTCATCATCGGTCAGATCGTGTTCCGGGTTTTGTAGCTCTGGATTGATGTGCAGCTCACTGATGTCGTGAAAAATACCGGCTGTTGCCAGCTGGGTTAGCTCCTTGTTGGTACGACCTGCTTTTAAGCCAATATAGATGGCGATCAGGGCGACCTCAATGGAGTGCTTAAACAGGCGTGGCATGGCGAGCTTGATTAAGGTCAGTTTTAAGGCGAGTGGATTTTCCAGGTGAATCTTCCGCATGACATGGACCGGTACATCGCCAAACTGCATAAACATGTATTTAAACTTGGGGTCGCGGCTGATCATCATGGAGGCATCGGCAACCAGCTTATCGGCTGATACACCATCGGTGACCATCAGGCTGCGGTCTATCGGTTTTAGCAGTTTGTGCTGGATTAACTTTTCATAAAATGAACCGTCTACCTTGGTACCTTTTGCGATAAGCTTGTGAAAAGTGTGCGTCAGCACATCTTCGTCTGCTACCACGTCCATCTTGTCGCCGAGTTTGGTGACGGCTTTGACGTACTTGTTGCTGTTGATTTGCATCGCAAGGTCGATGTCTATATCGATCTCGGGCTCTTTAGGGCTACTCATAGCGACCATTCCTGCATAATTTTGGTGCAAACCGGTGTGATATTCTTATTTATATATTATCGAGTGATTGGCTAGTCGGATTCACTACTCGCTAATCAAAATGACAAACATTTAACATTGTTTTGTGAAGGGTTATGAGAAATATCAATCAGGCTGGTGGCTGTGGTTCTGCAGGAAATCTGCTAGTATTGGGCCTTTGAAATCAATCACTTCGTACGTCATCGCATCACTACTAGGCTGATACTGAACAACATGAATTACGACACGCTGGAACGACGTCTGCGTAAGCTATCGGATTTAGCTAGTTTATCTCTCACAGATAGCCTGATCGGTCTAGAGAAA
Source organism: Gammaproteobacteria bacterium (assembly GCA_014762485.1). Lineage (GTDB taxonomy): Bacteria > Pseudomonadota > Gammaproteobacteria > Thiohalospirales > Thiohalospiraceae > JABURT01. The sequence continues at coordinate 5,122 of JABURU010000327.1, forward strand.
GAGAGCTTGCGGGTTAGTCAGCATGGCACCATTGCCAAAACGCCCCATCCACCGAGCCTGGGCGCGGCACTGACCCATCCCTATATCACCACCGATTACTCGGAAGCCCTGCTGGAACTGATTACACCACCACGCCACGGCGTTTCATCGGCGGTGGACTATCTGCATGATTTACATACCTTTATTTATGCCAATATAAAAGATGAGATCATCTGGTCAACCAGCATGCCCTGTGTGGTGGAGGGCGAAGCCGGAATCCCCATTGCCTATTACGGTGAGTCCAACATCGGTAAGATGAAGACCATTTATCGCCGTGGCCTGGGCTACCGTTACGGCAAAATCATGCAGGTGATCGCGGGCATACATTTTAATTTCTCTTTGCCTGAGGCTTTTTGGCCCTTATACCAGGGTGTCGAGCAAACGGATGAAGAGGCTCAAGCGTTTATCAATCGCACCTATTTTGGCCAGATTCGTAACCTGCAACGCTATGGCTGGCTGATCC
>JABURU010000007.1 GCA_014762485.1 Gammaproteobacteria bacterium
ATGGTGGTACTGGAAGAGAATGCCGCAGATATTAAAAGCTTGTATGTCATCGTGGTGGTTAATCCCAATAAGTCCAGTGGCCGGATTTTTTCTGCCGAGACACTGCTGGCATGGCATCAAGAGCTGCTTGCCCGAGGTGGTTGGCTGGTGGTGGATGAGGCCTTTATGGATGTGACACCCGAGAACAGCCTTGCTGCTTATACCGGTGTCCCTGGGCTGGTTGTTTTACGTTCACTGGGAAAGTTCTTTGGCCTGGCTGGCTTACGGGTAGGCTTTGTCCTGGCCTGGGCTGAACTGCTGAAGAGTCTGCAGACCCGTCTAGGCCCCTGGTGTATTGCTAATCCGGCGCGCTGGATAGCCATCCAGGCCCTGCACGACACCTACTGGCAGGATAATATGCGCATGGAACTAAGTGAGCGTAGTCAGTGCCTCAAGCACCTGTTAGTTCAGGCGGGTTTGCCGGTGAGTGGTGGAACCGCCTTGTTTCAGTGGATACAGACCTCTGCCGCCCGAGAGATCCAGCATCAGCTGGCGCAGCAAGGCATCTGGATCAGGGCTTTTGATCAACCGGCCAGTATTCGTTTTGGATTGCCTCTGGATGACGTGGACTGGCAGCGCTTGCAACAGGCATTAGGTTGTCTGGATCTTCGAGGGGTGACGGATGCTGCCTAGAGTTGTGTTGTTGGTTTTGTTTGTCTCATCACCTCTGATCGTAATTGCCCAGGGTTCGATAGAAGTGATCGATGCCATCGGACGCAAGGTGAGTTTAAGCCAGCCTGCGAGCCGTATTATTAGCCTTTCACCACACACCACGGAAATGTTGTATGTCGCCGGTGCCGGTGAACAGCTCATCGCCGCTGTTGATTATAGTGATTATCCAGCCGCCGCCAGTAAGCTGCCTCGTGTTGGTGGTTACAAGCGGCTGGATCTGGAAGCCATATTGGCATTAAAGCCGGATCTGGTGGTGGTATGGGAGAGCGGCAATGCCAGCGAGCAGCTTGCTCAACTTGAGAGGTTGGGGCTGACCCTCTATTACACCGAGCCCAGGCAACTGGAAGATATCGCTGAAGACGTTAAAAAGCTGGGCAAGCTGTCGGGCCATTCAGGTATTTCACAAAAATGGAGTCTGGATTATCTGGCCAGGGTTACCAGCTTGCGCCAGCAATACTCGTCGGCCCAGCCGGTGACGATGTTCTACCAGATATGGAACCAGCCGCTGATGACGGTAAATGGTCAGCACTTGATCAGTGAGGTGATTCGTTTGTGTGGTGGCCGTAATATCTTTTCTCAACTGCCCGTGATGACGCCAAAGGTCA
>JABURU010000301.1 GCA_014762485.1 Gammaproteobacteria bacterium
GCGCGCCGGCGAACAGGGCCGCGGCTTTGCCGTCGTCGCCGATGAAGTACGTACATTGGCCTCACGTACCCAGGAATCGACCCAGGAGATCCAGCAGATTATTGAGCGCCTACAGCAGGCGGCAGGTGAAGCGGTAGGGGTGATGGATGATAGTCGACGTGAAGCTGAGCGCAGTGTGGAGCAAGCGGCTAGCGCCGGTAAGTCGTTGCAGTCTATTATTGATGCGGTTTCTACTATCTCTGATATGAATACCCAGATCGCCGGGGCCGCTGGGCAACAGAATATCAGCGCCGAAGAGATAAACCGCAACCTTGCTCATATTAGTGAAATGGCGCTGACCACCCTGGAGGGTTCACAAAAGACAGAAACCGCCTGTGAAAAAACCGTCAGACAGGTTGAGGGCTTGCGCATGATTACGATGCAGTTCCAGGCAGGTGACAGCGTACTGGACATCTCTTCTTATAAAGCCGGCCACCTGGCATGGAAGCCCCATTTAAGGGATTTCCTCGATGGCAAACACAATATTGAAGAAGATCAATTAACCGATCATACCCAATGTGAACTGGGTAAGTGGTTTTATGGTGAAGGCCAGGCTAGTTGTGGTCACTTTGAAGAAATGTCGGCGCTGGAACAGGTGCACGCGGAAATGCATCAACAGGTTCGCAAGGTTGTGGCGGCCAAACATGCAGGAGATCAGGAACAGGCTGAGGCATCATATAGACAGATGCAACAGGATGTTGATGAGCTAGACAGGTGTATCGATGCACTAGAAATGCGTGCAGACAAGCAAGGCTTGAAATAAATATTAATATCATTTGTTAATGGGGTTTGTATGGCAAAAACATTATCCACCATGCTGGAATTAGGGGTGAGTGCCCCGGACTTTAATCTGCCCGAGCCTTTAACCGGCAAACAGGTAAATCTGTCCGACTTTCGCGATAGTGAACTGCTGGTCATCTTTATGTGTAACCATTGCCCGTATGTACTGCAAATCCTGGATAGTTTTGTTGATATGGTCAAAGGCTATCAAACACAGGGATTAAAGGTCGTGGCAATTAACTCTAATGACGTTACCCATTATCCTGATGATAGCCCGCAAAGAATGGCCGAACTGGCCCAGACTATGCATTTTGATTTCCCTTACCTGTTTGATGAAGCACAGTCGGTTGCCAAGGCATATCAGGCAGCATGCACACCGGATCTGTTTTTGTTTAATGCGCAACATAAACTGGTGTATCGAGGTCAGTATGATGCCGCGCGACCAGGCAATGGTGAGCCCGTTACCGGCGCTGATTTGCGAGCAGCAATAGACAATTTGCTCGCGGATAAGAACATTGCGACGGAGCAGACTCCCAGTATGGGCTGCAACATTAAATGGAAAGAAGGGAATGAGCCGGATTATTTCGGTTGATAATGACTTGTTCGAAAAAATTATATAAGGCCGTACTTGACGAGTGCGGCCTTTTTAGTGCATTAATATAAACATGAACATTCTATTTGCATACCAGCCAGCAGTGATGACGGTACGAGCAATTTGGCGCTTGTCTTGTCCTGTGTGCCCGATGTTCTGATTTAGATAAGGAATCCATTAACAAAAGGCCACAGGTTTCCCGACCTGTGGCCTTTTTCGTTGTAGAGGATAAGAAATGTCGATCCCCGCTGCCTATATTGGTGTGATCCTGATATGGAGCACGACGCCACTGGCGATTAAGTGGAGTGGTGAAGGTGCTGGTTATCTATTTGGGGTGGCCGCTCGAATGGTGATCGGGGCAATGTTATGCGTTGCTTTAATTGCCTTATTGCGCAAACCATTACCTGTAACAGGGGCCGCTTTACGAGTTTATTTGGCCGGAGCCGTCGGCGGTTTTGGCTCGATGTTTTTTGTTTACTGGGGGGCGACGTATATACCTTCTGGCTGGATTTCGGTGATCTTTGGTTTAACGCCTATACTGACATCACTGATCGCCAGTTTATTTCTTGCGGAAGAATCTCTGAGCCTGGAAAAGCTGCTGGGTATGTGCCTGGCATTTAGCGGCTTATATGTCATTTTTTCCGGCGAGCATGCCTCATTATCACCGGTGGCCGGGTTAGGGATAATGTTGGTATTTACTTCAGTCCTACTGCATGCAATCAGCACGGTCTGGGTTAAGTCATTAAGCCGAGATAATGCACTGCCAGCCATTAGTATGACAGGTGGAACCTTGTTACTCATCGCCCCTCTCTATTCGCTGGCTTATGCGATGGGGGATCATCCATTACCTGCTTCAGTGGATGAGAGAACGATGTACAGCATTATCTACCTGGGTATTGTCGGCTCGGTAGTGGGTTTCATGCTCTATTTTTATGTGCTGAAGAATATATCCGCATCCGCTATCTCATTGATACCGTTAATAACCCCGGTCAGTGCATTACTGATAGGGGCCGGGCTGAATGAGGAAATTATTACGACGTCGACCTGGATTGGTACTGCGTTGATCCTGTTCGGCTTGAGTATCTATCAATGGGGAAAAAGTCTATCTCGTTATTATCGAATACGTGTCGGTTGAGCTGCATCAATGCAGAAATATAGCAGCTGGTCTATGTTTACAAATATAGCCATCGCATAACCACAGGAGAGTCGTTATGGGTAATAATCATCGCCGAGATAAACTGATTAAAGAGCGTGAGGGTGATAGCTACCGTCTGAAAGGAAAGCTGGCAGAACCCACTGTCTGTCCTTATTGCAGCCTGAGTTATCAAAAGGGGCGCTGGCAGTGGGCAGAAGCACCTAAGGATGCACACAAGGTGACCTGTCCCGCTTGCCAGCGTACCCAGGATAAATTGCCCGCAGGTGTCGTGACGCTTGCTGGTGAATTCATGCAAAAACACAAGCGTGAAGTTATCGGCCTGATAAAAAACATAGAAGAGAATGAAAACAAACAGCATCCTCTAAACCGAATTATGGAGATGAATGAACAGGGTAATGAGATCACCATTACGACCACGGATACACACTTACCCCGTTCTATCGGTGTTGCTTTGGAGAAGGCCTACAAAGGTGAACTGGATTACCAGTTCACCGATGAGTCAAACATGTTACGGGTCAGGTGGAGCCGTTAATGAGTGATGCTGCGTAGCATCTGCAGTGACTGATTAACTATCTTGCTGCGCTGGAAGAGTAACTGCCAGCGACGGCCACCTGTTTGATGCCATAATACGGCGGAGCGTATACCGGCCAGCAATACGGCGCGTATACGGTTGGCGACATCTGGATTGGCCAGCTGGTTAGGATCGCCTGAGACCATGATCCTGAATGACAGGGTGCTCAGGTTATCGCTATAGATACCGGCAAAATTGGCAACCACATTATCATGTAATAACGGGAAGTGATCCATCTGCCGACGGATCTGTTCGATGCCATTTCCCAGCGCGGCCATCATAGCTGAGCTTTTGCTCAGCTTGCGCTCAAGGAACAACATACCCATCACATACTTGGTGGCTTCTGTATCGCGCTTTCCCTGTAGCCCCAGCTGTTCCTGAATCGCAATAAGACCTGCTCGAATATTTTGCAGATCGCCCTGGTAGACATCCAGCACATTGTCAGGGACATCATTCAACACAGAGGAGAGCAGCATTTCCAATTCTTTTTCATCTGCCTGGCCGGTATGTGCCAGGCTTTGCACCAGCTTGGCGGCGAGGAATACACCCGCCAAAGCGGTAATTCTATCGTCGAGAGAGTATTTCAATTCAACCTCGTAACTACAAAGTTAGGCTTGTTCGGTGTGGTCAATAATACCACCGCCCAGGCAAATATCCCCATCATAAAATACGACGGATTGCCCCGGGGTGACGGCCCATTGTGGCTCGGTAAATTCGACATGACAGCGACCCGCTTCATCAATCGCGGTGATCACACAGGGGTTATCTGGCTGACGATAACGCGTTTTCGCGCTGCAGTGTTTGGGCAGGGCAGGAGCCGCGCCCAGGGTCCAGTGTAACTGGCTAGCGGTGAGGCTACGGCTGTAGAGCATAGGGTGGTCACTGCCCTGGGCGACGAGCAGAATATTGCGTTCCATGTCTTTGCCGACGACAAACCAGGGGCGATCATCATAGTCTTTTAATCCACCGATCCCCAGGCCTTTACGTTGGCCCAGGGTGTAATACATTAACCCCTGGTGTTTGCCAACCATATCACCTTCCGGGGTTTGCATTTCACCCGGCTGGGCGGGCAGGTAACGGCTTAGGAAGCTGCGAAAATCACGTTCACCAATAAAACAGATACCGGTAGAGTCTTTTTTATCCTTGGTCGCCAGATCATACTCGGCGGCCAGTTCGCGGACTTTTGATTTTTCCATTTCACCCAGTGGAAACAGGGCCCGGGATAGCTGCTCCTGTCCCAGGGTGTAGAGGAAATAGGTTTGATCCTTATTTTGATCAACGGCCTTTAGCAGGTAGAAGGTGCCATCTCGCTGTTCAATACGCGCATAATGACCGGTAGCAATCTTCTCTGCCCCTTTTGACAGGGCGAAATCGAGAAAAACCTTGAACTTGATTTCCTTATTGCACAGCACGTCTGGGTTAGGGGTACGGCCGGCCTGGTATTCTTCGAGGAAATAGCTAAAAACATTATCCCAATATTCGGTCGCAAAGTTGACCGCATGTAGCTTGATGCCGAGCTTGTCGCATACTGCCGTGGCGTCGCGAAGATCCTCTTCAGCGGTACAGACATCGTTGGTGTCATCCTCTTCCCAGTTCTTCATGAACATGGCATCCACCTGGAAGCCCTGTTCCTGTAGTAGGGCCGCGGTTACAGAGGAGTCAACTCCGCCAGAGAGGCCGACAATAATGTGTTGGGGTGTCTTCATTTTGAGTAAGGTATATTGGATTCGGGGGGATTATACCAGAGATTCCCTAAATGACGTCTTGTAGGATTTCCAGCGGGTAGCGACAGCCAGCCTGGTAGTCACGTATACATTTCAGCACCAGTGGGCTGCGTAGCCGTGGCTGAAACGAAGGTTGCCGTAATTCATCTGTACCGAACCAGTGCACGGCATCAATATCAGGGTCCAGTATGGCATTAGTATTGTGATTATCTACTTGCCCACTAAACGCGACACGAATATATGTATCACCGTTTTCATGCACCCAGCGATAAATACCGATGATGCTTTGAGGATTAAATTGCCAGGCAGTTTCCTCCATTACTTCACGAATAACCGCGTCAGTGATGGACTCACCATCCTCTACATGGCCAGCTGGCTGGTTTAAGGTTGCGATACCGTTTATGGCTTCTTCGACAATTAAGAACTGATTATTACGCTCAACAACGGCGGCGACCGTTAGGCGGGGTGTCCAGACCATAGTGATTGTTAATTTAGATACATGATGACCATTTGTATCATAAATATGACAAACAGCAAATGTTCGCCCATAAAAATAGATTGACTAGACTTTATACAATAAGCAAATAGACATTAGATAGAAATGGAAAAACCATATAAATAATAGGTTATTAATGGCTAGCACATTAGTATCTAAGGAAAAAGAAAATATAGTATAAGAAATGACACGGGTGTAACAAAATTAATGAAATTTAACATTTCTCCATTACAC
>JABURU010000210.1 GCA_014762485.1 Gammaproteobacteria bacterium
TTAAATATTTCCTTTACTTACCTTTGTTAATTAATCAATGTCTGTATTCGAGCAATTATCAGCCTTGTTACAATTTTGTGAAAACAATTTATTGTAAAATCATGTAATTGCGAAAGTTAACACTAGCTGCACCACACTGATCACCAGCAATATAAAGCCCACCACCACAACTAAAGCTACAATAATGTAGTTTTTTGCCGAACCATGACGAAAATCATTTTCATGCTGCTGCCGACTCTGTACTCCTAAAAAAGCGGCCATCACCCCTTTAAAGGTCTGTAACAGTCCCTGTTTGCGATGATTATTCATTTATTTTCCTGTTAATACTGCTCCAGTTCCCTGGCTTTCGCCATCCCTTCTTCAATATTGGTCTTTATCAAGAACCACAAACCCAGTATAAATAATACCGATATAGATAATATGGCCTGGCGCACACTTCCTGTCATCAGGGCAATACTCCCCATCATAAATGGGCCGATGACTGCGGCAAATTTACCGATCATATTATAAAAACCAAAGAATTCAGCACTTTTATTGATGGGTATGATCCTCGCGTAGAGAGAACGACTCAGCGCCTGCATCCCACCCTGTACCATGCCGACTATAGCGGCTAATGCATAAAACTCTTTAATGCTGGTCATCTGATAAGCCCAGACAATCACAAACAGGTAGATCATTATACCTATATATAACCCGTTTTTGACGCCCAGACGTTCGCCGAGGAAGCCGTACATCAGGGCCGCGGGAAACCCAACAAACTGGGTGATCAACAGGGCAACAATTAGGTCAGAAGAATTCATGCCTAGTGAAATACCATAATCCAGGGCCATGCGAATCACGGTATCGACACCATCAATGTATAGCCAGTATCCTAGCAAAAACGTGAAAACAACCTTCAGACTTCTTATCTCTTTAAATGTTTTCACCAATTGTTTAAAACCGCCAACAATATAATTTGATGAAGATACTTTAGCCGGTGTTTTGTTCTCTTTTACATAGAGTATTAAAGGGATAGAAAATATTAACCACCAGACCGAAACCGTAAAATACGATACCTTCACCGCTTCAACGCCACTGGCAAGCGAGAACCAGTGTGGCTGGGTATACATCAGTACGTTACATAAAAACAGTAAGCCACCTCCAGCATAACCCAACGCATAGCCCAGCGCAGAGATTCGATCCAGCTTGGATTCAGGTGCGACATCCATGATCAGCGCATCATTAAAGATGATACTGCCCGAAAAGCCTAATGTGGCACCGATATAAATGAGTAAGGCCAGTTCCCAGTCACCTTGCTCGACTATGCCTAATAAGGCGGTATTGAGTATGCCGATAAAGGCGAACAAGATGAGTAAGCCTTTCTTTTTGCCACCACAGTCAGCAATGGCTCCTAATATGGGGGCAAGAAGGACAATAAACAGGCTGGCAATAGAGTTTGCCAATCCCAGATAAAACGTACTTTCAGTAGCGGGTAAGTCGCTGCTCCAGTAACTTTTAAAAAATACCGGGAAGAAACCTGCCATCACCGTCGTTGCATACGCCGAGTTGGCCCAGTCATATAGAGCCCATGAATATATAGTACGTTTATTCATAGTCATCTTCTTATTTGGGTGGATTTAGAAATAGTGTGACGTTCGCTGAATGATGTCAATAACAAGAGCCACCGGCACCTGCATAGCAGGTGTCAGCGATTACAGCAACCTAGTGCTCACGAGTGGAGTGGAACTCTATCTCAGGATAACGTTCTATCATCAGATCCAGGTTCACGCGCGTAGGTGCAATATAAGTAAGATTACCTGCACCATCGATGGCCAGGTTCTCAGCGGCCTTATTTTTAAAGCCTTCCAGCGCCTTGGCATCATCACTGCTCACCCAGCGCGCGGTGGCAACATTCACCGCTTCAAAGGCACAATCCACGTTGTATTCGTTCTTTAAACGTTCAGCAACCACATCAAACTGCAAAATACCAACGGCACCGAGTATCAGGTCATTATTTCGCATAGGTTTAAACAACTGGGTTGCCCCTTCTTCACTTAATTGCTCCAGACCTTTTAATAGTGCCTTAAGGCGCATTGGATCTTTAATTTGCGCCCGGCGGAACAGTTCCGGTGCAAAATTCGGGATACCGGTAAACTTCAAATCCTCACCTGCGGTAAAGGTATCACCGATCTGAATATTACCGTGATTGGGCAGGCCGATAATGTCACCAGGCCATGCCTCTTCAACGTGTGCACGCTCCTGTGCCATAAAGGTAATGGCATTAATATTTTGCAATGCTTTACCAACACGGGCCTGGTGTAGTTTCATTTGCTTGGTATATTTGCCCGAGCAAACACGCATAAAGGCAATGCGGTCTCGATGCTTGGGATCCATATTCGCCTGGATCTTAAAAACAAAGCCCGAAAACTTCTCTTCCGTTGGTTCTACCAGGCGTGTTTTGGTTTCCCGTGGTAACGGACTTGGGGCGTATTGCACAAAGGCCTGCAACAGATCTTCAACACCGAAGTTATTAATCGCGGAACCAAAAAACACCGGGGAAAGTTCGCCTTTCTCAAACGCTTCCTGCTCATACTCGTTACTGGCGCCACGCACCAGCTCTATCTCTTCGCGTAACTCTTCAGCCAGGCTACCAAACAGTTCATCTAACCGCGGATTATCCAGCCCTTCGATGATCTCGCCTTCCTGGATCTTGCCTCCATGGGTCGCCGAGTAGAGATGAATGCTGTCCGTATAGAGATTGAATACGCCTTTGAAATTCTTCCCCATACCGATAGGCCAGGTGATGGGAGCACAACGAATTTTTAAGACGTCTTCCACCTCATCCAGCAGCTCCAGCGGGTCACGTCCTTCACGATCCAGCTTGTTAATGAAACTGATAATCGGGGTATCACGCAGACGACAGACATCCATCAGCTTGATGGTTCGCTCCTCTACCCCCTTGGCAGAGTCGATCACCATCAGTGCAGAGTCCACCGCCGTCAGGGTACGGTAGGTATCCTCGGAGAAGTCCTCGTGTCCTGGTGTATCCAGCAGGTTGATAACACAGTCCTTATATGGAAACTGCATCACGGAGGAGGTCACCGAGATACCTCGCTGCTTCTCCATCTCCATCCAGTCGGATGTCGCGTGGCGTGAGGCCTTGCGCCCCTTAACGGTACCCGCCATCTGGATGGCTCCCCCGTAAAGCAGCAGTTTTTCTGTGATCGTGGTCTTACCCGCATCGGGGTGGGAGATGATGGCGAAGGTACGCCGTCTTCTGGTTTGTTCTAAGAGCTCGCTCATGCTGATCCAGGTGTGGAGATAGATAAAACTGGCATTTTACCTTATTTATGCATCAGGCTCATACTGCATCATAGAGAAGTAGTTGGTACACCATCGCATCTTCACGCCCCCCAGGATCCGGGTAATAATTCTTTCTGATGCCGATTTGAACAAAGCCAACGGAGCGATATAGTTCCCTGGCGACCTTGTTAGATGGACGAACTTCCAGGTAAACGGTATCTACCAGCCGTTCCTGAATCAGGTGCAGCATATAACCCAGCATACGGCGGCCATAACCCTGCCCCTGCATTTCTGGCTTTATCGTCAGGTTCAACAGGTGTGCCTCACCCGCCGCAATGGATACGAATGAGTAGGCGACTATTTCATCATTAAGCCTGGCTACACGGCACTCATAACCGACATTGATACAGTCACGCACAATGCCCTCGGTCCAGGGTACTGGATAGCAGCGCACCTCTATCGACATAACCTCTTTCACATCGGCGGGCGTCATGCGTTTAAATTCCAGCTCTTCCTGCGCCACCGCGCTCATTTCGCGATCCCTCGTTTATTTATTACTCGGATTAGACACCGTCATGGCCAGCTTAAGGTCTTCCCAGCTCTTACGCTTTTCACCGGGCTGTCTCAGCAGGTAGGCGGGATGGTAGGTCGCCACTACGGGTATTCCACTCGCCAGGTGTTTTGAAACCTGTCCTCTCAATTTACCGATCGGCTCATTGCTCTGCAACAAGGTCTGGGCGGCATAACGCCCGACCGCAAGGATTAATTCCGGTTGAATAAGTTCTATCTGTCGCTGCAGAAAAGTCGAACAGGCGTCGATCTCGTGTGCCTGGGGATCGCGGTTATTCGGTGGGCGACACTTTAGGATATTAGCGATGAATACCGTTTGTCGATTCAGCCCCACGGCCTGTAGCATGGCATCCAGCAATTTACCGGCTTTGCCAACAAAAGGCTGGCCACGCTTGTCCTCTTCGACACCAGGTGCTTCACCTACGATCATCCAGCGAGCTCGGGGATCACCGATACCAAAGACAGGATTAAGACGGGTTTTATGTAGTTCACAAGCCTGGCAATCTTGCACCGCTTGCTGCAGTGATGGCCAGTCAAGTTGCGCAACCCGGTTATTACTTGCAGCGTGTCCAGGCTCAACCACTGGAGGAGGTAGTGACGATATTTCTGCCTCTTGAGAAGCGGTGGCAGGAGTCGCTTTGGCCACAGCTGCCACCTGCGCATTTTCAGCGTTAGGTGTGGGAGTAGCTTCGACAGCCACCGGCACCTGCTCTGGCAGATCCCGGCGTACCCAGGCGGTGATCCCCATCGCCTCCAGGTATTGCTGTCGTTGCTGCTCCATCATTACACGTCAGCAGCTTGTGGGTGTGCCCGCTCGGAAGGGATCAGGATCTTGTTTAGGGCATTCAAATACGCCTTGGCCGAAGCGATAACTATATCGGTGTCAGCTCCCTGGCCATTGACTATACGGCCTGCTTGCTCCAGCCGAACGGTCACCTCACCCTGAGCATCAATACCGCTGGTAATATTGTTTACGGAGTAAAGCTGCAGTTCCGCACCACTGTCGATGATTGACTCTATAGCGCCGAAGGTAGCGTCTACCGGCCCGCCTCCCGTCGCACTGCTGTGCTTCTCCTCACCATCAACACTAATAGTAATTGAAGCGCTAGGGGTTTCACCGGTCTCAGAGCATACTTTTAATGACACCAGTTTGATCTTTTCATGTACGGTTTCCAGGTTGACTTCGGTCACCAGGGCCTGTAAATCTTCATCAAAGATCTCATGTTTCTTATCGGCCAGATCCTTAAAGCGGGAAAATGCCTCGTTGACATCCTCTTCCGAGGCAAAATCGATGCCCAGCTCCTGCATGCGGGTACGGAAGGCGTTACGGCCGGAGTGCTTGCCCAATACCATTTTATTGGCTGTCCAGCCAACATCCTGGGCTCGCATGATTTCGTAAGTTTCACGACTTTTCAAAACGCCATCCTGATGGATGCCTGACTCATGGGCAAAGGCATTGGCGCCCACGATGGCCTTATTTGGCTGCACGGCAAAACCGGTAATGCCGGCAACCAGTCGCGAACTGGGGACAATCTCTTCGGTAACAATGTGATCAACATTGCAGGTAAATACATCCTTACGTGTACGTACAGCCATGACGATCTCTTCCAGCGAAGCATTACCGGCACGTTCGCCCAGACCATTAATGGTACATTCAACCTGTCGTGCACCGTTCATCACTGCGGACAGCGATTTAGCCCCCGACAGGACACGATCATTATGA
>JABURU010000041.1 GCA_014762485.1 Gammaproteobacteria bacterium
CCACCGCCGTCCATTGGGGCAGAGTCTCAGCCCGCTTGAGCAGGGCATTGGGTGCATTCACCAGCGACCAGGTACCCATGCGCCCCCGGTAGAGATCGTCCATTGTTGCGGCTGTGGTGGTGATGCTTTGCAATGATGGCGAGGCCTCGCGGAAATATTCGGCTATGCCCATGGCGTGAGATGTAATCCCATGGCCTGCCACCACTTCTAGCAGGGTGTAATCAATCATTTTCCCCTTGCTTTCAAATTGGCCAGGCAGGGTTAGCACCATGGCGTAGCGCGCCCCATCGGTGATCATGTAGGGTTGCCAGGCCTCCTCCTCCAGCATGGCACTGAGGTAATCCAGCGCGTCCTCATAGCGGTCGTAGTGGTTCACCAGGAACGGCTGGCCCTTGCCCTCCAGCAGCCAGGTCAGGGAGGCGTTCTCCGCGCGGGCGATGTTGCTCAGTGTTGGACCTGATGGAGCCTTCCCCTCATTAACCATTGCTCCAATGGTGGATTTCCCAAAGCCAAGAGCCATACCCCATGGGTAGTTGTCACGACCTCCAATAATAAACTTTATCCTAGATAAAAAATTTGTATGATTATTTATGGACATATCACCTTGACCATTCCCGAAATTGGGAATATCTTTACTTGAAACAGAACGAAACATGCTGAAACACCTTGTAACAGAGGATTATATGTCTAAAGACAATAAAAAGCAGGTATCCGGCAACACCAGGCCTGTAAGGGTGAATAAAGGGTTGCTGGATGATATTGAGAAGTTGGCTGCAAGTGAAAACCGAACGCTGCCCCAGCAGGTTACCCATATGCTGGAGTTGCAAATGGAGTCGGTTAGAGAAACCGTATAAAAAAGTGCTCCCACCACGCGGCAACGTGGTGAGAGCGGGTGCCCCCGGCAAGGGGCTTGAGGTTACTGGCTTGGTCACCTATTCACCTCGGTGCTTAGTTTAACTACTAAGCACTAAGTGTAGCCAGTACCTCCCTGAATAAAAAAGTGAATGACAGGGAGATTTCACATGAATTTACAATTGGCTACACATAAGGACGTTCACTCCTATCCAACAGGTGCCATGGCACTGGGCCGAGATCTTGGCTGGGTGAAGCTAAAAACCTTCCTTAGCAAAGCCGATCCTGGTCAGCCGCATGAATTCACCCTCAGCGAGTCAATAGCCTATCAGCTCAAGACAGGCAGTTATCACACACTGCATGCCTACAACGCTGAGTTAAACCACATTGCCTTGCCGGTGGTAGATATGACTGGCCTAACCGATACCGCCTTAATAGAAGCCCTGTTGAACCATTCTATGAAGTTTGGCGAAACCCGCCAGGCAATTCTTGATGCCCTTTCTGATGGTGACATTGAGCCGCACGAGCTTGAAACCATTCTTCATCGCATGTTCGAGAGTATGAGAGCGCAGGCAGAAGTTTTCCGTCGCCTGGCTTGCATGTGTGCCGATGATAGCGCTCTTGAGGATGCGCTTCAGCAGTGGGGTTCCCTTGGGCATGCCTAACCATAAGTACCCAGACATAGAAGTGCCTAAGAGTCTGCAGCGCAAAGGGCTGCAAGGTTATAACAGTAACCTGAAAGAGGGCGAGAGCGTTCAGTTACCGATAGCACACATGATGCTGATCTTCGGTGATGACATAAGAGAGCATTTCGCCAAGAAACGGAAACGAGAGCAGGAAGCCAGTGGCAACGCTGTTCCTGACTGAATGGGAGTTGCGCGTTCAGTTTGAACGACTACCTCGTTCAGCCAGGCGCAAAGGATTCGACCAGCTAATGAAGGAACCAGCCACACGCACCTCCATGGTTAATGGTGCTCTGGCTGCCAGAAGGAGAAAGGGCCGTGATATACATTCAATTGATTAACACGCTGAAAAAACACGGGGGAAAAGGTCTGCGCGTTTGGATAGAGCCAGGTGTACCTCAAGCCATTAATGGTGGTCATTTTTATGTGGCTACTCACCGAGTGGATGATAGTCACCGGCAGCTTGCTTATACCCTGGTTCACGGCGAGCACTCAGAGAGTCACCGGGTTTCTCCTGGTGATGTTATTTCCCTTCACCCATTTGTTGATGCCTTTGTTTTATTTCGTGCTGTTAAGTACAGCGAGAACGGCCGCCCGGCAGCCGTGATGTGTGAATTTATTAAGACTCGCAGAATGGACTTAAGCCGCCTGGAAGAGGGCAGTTCATTATTTTCACAGAACTACTTGAGATTGTTTGATTAAAGTTTCTGGCCAGCAGGGATACCTTCCTACTTATGTACTCCCTGCATGCTTCCCCTGCTGGTCTTTTTATTCGGAGTTGTTGATATGTTGTATCAGAGAGAAGTGTTTAATCGCTACTTTACAGAGCCAGAAGAGAAGAAGCTTTTTAAAACTATAGCAGAACATAATTCTATTTCAGCCCGTCGTGATCTGGCCTGGATGAAAGTGTTAAGGCACACCGGTATTCGTATAGAGTCATTTTCTTTACTGACTCGTGGTGATGCTAAGCGTGCTATTAGTGAAAAAGAACTTAATTATGTCGGCAAGGGACGCAATGGCAGTAAGAAGGCGGGCCGATCCTTCGTTAACAAGACGGCGGTAAAAGCCTTTAAGGAACTGTTACGTATTGGCCGTGAAATGGGGGTTCCTGATATGGATGATAAACCCCTGGTTGTTAGTCGCCAGCGAGATAATCAACGTCAGTTTAAAGCCTTAACTATTCGTTCTTATCAGGTTGCCATGCAGAAATGGTGCACGATGGCTCAGGTACCTTCCGGTTCACCTCATTGGCTTAGACACACCACAGCAAAGCGCATCATGAAAAGTAGCACCTCGAACGATCCTCGCGGCATTGTTCAAGCCCAGTTAAACCATTCCGATCCGCGCTCAACGTATATCTACACCATGCCGGACAAAGAAGACATCCAGAATGCGATGGAGGAAATTTCATGACCTTGGTGATAGAGCAACACTGTCCTAGTTGTGGCGGTAAGGGATGTTCAGATCCTGCCTGGGCACTGTTTTGGCGTGAGTATGCTGCAGAGGGTAAAACACTGGCTTATCTGCAGGACGATAAGGCCGTAGCAGCCTGGTTTCACTCACACGGCATGCAGTATCCCGACCAGGTGAGCGGGCCATGTGGTACCTGTGGCGGTTCCGGTTTGGTGCTGGGGCAGATTGGAAAAGACGATTGGGAAGTTTTACAGCAGGAGGGCGTGTTATGTGGGAAATCATCTACTTCATCATCGGCTGTGTCTACACAATAATCGGTGTGTTGCTTGGAGCCTGGTTAGATGATCGCATGGGCAACTGTGTCACCCGTTGCATCACTAACGAGAGCAAGGCTTACCTGGTGTTGTTCTTTTGGCCGCCATTTTTCTTTTACTGTTATGTCTCTTGGCAGGTAAATGAATGGGCTGGCTTACATAAAAAACAGGGAAAGAATTATGGCGAACTATGACCGTTACCCTTTCGCTGGTGTGGCACCAATGCCTGTTTCCATGCTGGGTCATTATGACCCAGAGCCACAGGTAATTCTGAATAAACTTCCCCAGGATAAAAAGCGTGAAGTGTGGGAGCACTTAAAGAAACATCACTCGCATGTTGCCAAGATGATTGAAGAAGATCCTTTTCTTAAAGAAATAAGGGACACCTTCGGTGTGGATATAGCACTACCTCACAAGATGTTAAAGGACGTCGTTAAATGATTGAAAGCCCGGTTTACATAGACACACGGCCTAATACAGGCGGCCTGTTTTCCTCTGCTGCCAGCGTGGAGGATTACGCTGCCTGGTTAACCCAACGCTGTGAAGAGTCCTATAGAAACGATTCGGGCAACCAGGTGTGTTATGGCGTGGCTCAGAAGGTTAATCAGCTGGCTTATCACAGCAAAAAACAGATCAAGTCAAAGGATAAGCCCGAGACTTATGAGGTGCTGTGTTTTGGTCCTTATGCTGCGGCCGCTGCCCATGTCTTACGTCAGCAGGGTGTACACGATTCACATATTAAGGTTTTGTCATGAACGATCTGGCCCAGGAGCTAAAGAAATATTCGGATGATTTAGTGGACTCCTCAGAGGCTTATGACCGTGGCTCCGGTGGTGTGTTTCACATGATCAGTAAAGTGGAAAGATTAGAACAGCAGTACCAGGAGGCACTGCAGCATATTAATTGCCTGGTGATTTTTGCTAGCGGTAGTGAACCTAAAAATGCACCTCATACGGTAAAAGAAGCCAGTGAATTTTTATTACGAGTAAGGGGACAGTAATGGATAACTGTGAAGAGTTGATCGAGATAGCCGAACGCATGAGCCAGGAACTGCAGGACTTTATTGACGAAGGTATAAACGGTGGCAGAGACATGAGCGGCCCCCAGGCCTTACTGGATGAGTGGAACGCGGCTTATTCCAAGTCGCAAGGCTGGCAGGCTGAGCTGGCAAACTTTGGCGATGCGCGGGATGAGAATCTGGATTTGTTTAAGGGGACTAATTATGAATCAAAGTATTGATGTTTTGGATCACGGCTCTGTCCGTCTGGTTGATCACATGGGTGATGATCTCTCAATAGTGCGTAGCGCTCGTGTTTCTTATAACGCAGAGTGGCGCTCTGGAGAAGATGCGGGCAAGGACGAAAAACTAATTGATTACTTGCTATCAAATCATCACACCAGTCCGTTCGAGGCGGTCACGTTCACCTTTGACGTAAAGGCACCGATCTTTGTATTCCGCCAGTGGCACAGACACCGTACTTGGTCTTATAACGAAGTGAGCGCCCGGTATTCTGAATTACCGGAAGAGTTTTATATCCCGAAACCTGAGCACATTGGTGTGCAATCTACAGATAACAAGCAGATGCGTGAGTTTGTTAGACAATCACACGATAGTGTTGATGCGCTGATCGAGGCGATGACCGACCACAATAAAAAGGCCTTCGAGCTGTATCGTGATTTACTGGATAACGCGGTACCTCGAGAGCTTGCACGCTCAGTTCTACCTGTAGCCACGTATTCCCATATGTTTGCCTCGGTAGACCTGCATAACCTGTTTCACTTCCTACGCCTTCGACTGCATGAGCACGCACAGTATGAGATCCGTGTGTACGCCGAGGCCATGCTGCAGTTGATAGAACCGATCGTTCCTGTCTCTGTGGCTGCGTTCAGAAAGCATATGTTAGGTGACCAGTAACATGACCTCTTTAGCCTTCTGGCGCTGGCCTCTGTTTTTCTTTGGCGTATTGCTGGCCCTGGTCTCTGCCCTGGCAGCCGGGTTGTTCTGGAGTTCGGTACCGGCCAGCGTGGCCGGTCAGTTCATGGCGTGGATCACCTCCATATCCCTGGAGGGCACGAAATACTTTTTCCCGGCCATTACTCTGGTGCTCTGGCGTGCCAAACGTACCGCGGTGGCCGCTCTGTTTGGTGCTCTCTCTGTGGCTCTGTTGCTGGTGTCGGTAGCGGGCACCATGGGCTTTCTTGAGAACGCGGCCGGGGAGTCTCTGCAGTCTGCAGAGGTCACCAGCCTGGTGCTGGAGCAACGCAAAAAGCAGCTGGCCAGTATTGACCAGCAAACCGAAACCGGTAACCAAC
>JABURU010000143.1 GCA_014762485.1 Gammaproteobacteria bacterium
AAGCGCAAACCATAAGAGAACTTGTTTACCAGAATAAAATCGCCAGGTAACAGTGTTGGCATCATTGAGCCGGAGGGAATACGGAATGGCTCGACTATAAATGAACGCAATACTAATACTATTAGAATAACCGGAAAAAACGCCCTCGCGGTTTCTGCGATAGCAGGCATACGTACTACGCGATTAATTTCCTCAGGTCCCAGGCCCTGTAAGGCGAGGTCCGCTGCTTTTTTATCCCGATTCTTTGCAGATATCTTTTTGTCGTAGTAGACAATCCCACCTGAAATGATGGTTAAGATTACCAATAAAGCGTTAAAGTCAAAGTGCATTATTTCTTCCCTACATCCAGTACCGCGAGGAAGGCCTCTTGTGGTATTTCCACTTTACCTACCATCTTCATACGTTTCTTACCGGCTTTTTGTTTTTCCAACAACTTACGTTTACGTGATACATCACCGCCATAACATTTGGCGGTAACATTTTTACGTAAGGCTTTTATGTTTGAGCGCGCAATAATCTTTGAACCAATGGCGGCCTGTAAGGCCACATCAAACATCTGGCGAGGAATGACCTCTTTCATGCTTTCTACCAGTGCGCGGCCTTGAGATTCTGATTTATCTCGGTGAACGATTAGCGCCAGTGCATCGACAGGATCACCACCGATGAGGATATCCAGACGAACCAGGTCTGCGGCCTGGTAACGTTTGAATTCATAGTCCAGAGAGGCGAAGCCACGCGATACTGATTTCAGTCGGTCAAAGAAGTCCAGTACCACTTCATTCATCGGTAATTCATAGGTCAGTGCAACCTGGTTACCCACATACTGCATATTTTTTTGTACGCCACGCTTTTCAATACACAGGGTAATTACGTTGCCCAGGTATTCATCCGGGACCAGTATATTGGCCTCGATAATGGGTTCCCGGATCTCATCTATCAAGTTCACTGCTGGCAAGTTGGCGGGGTTATCGACATGAATCACTTCCCCCTTGGTCGTTGAAACCTCATATACAACTGTTGGTGCCGTGGTGATCAGATCCAGGTCGTACTCTCGCTCCAGGCGCTCCTGCACAATTTCCATGTGCAGCATGCCGAGGAAGCCGCAGCGGAAACCAAAGCCCAGGGCGGTTGATGTCTCAGGCTCATAGAATAATGCGGAGTCATTTAGACGCAGTTTGGACAGCGCATCACGTAGATCTTCGTAATCATCGGAGCTTACTGGAAAGAGACCGGCAAATACACGGGGTTGAACCTGTTTAAACCCGGGTAAAGGCGCTTCGGCACGCTGCTTATCCAGAGTGATGGTGTCCCCCACCGGGGCTCCATCGATCTCCTTGATGCCGGCGATAATAAAGCCTACTTCACCGGCCTTTAGGTAATCTGTGTCGTGACGTTTAGGGGTAAAGATACCGACATGATCAACCTGGTAGGTACGATCTGTCGACATGACATAGATTTTGTCTTTTTTACGCAAAGTCCCCTGTTTAACCCGTACCAAAGAGACGACGCCCACATAGCTATCAAACCAGGAGTCAATGATCAGGGCCTGGAGAGGGGCATTTTCATCACCTTGCGGCGCGGGGATGGTATGAATCAGGGTTTCCAGTAAGTCCTCGATGCCGACCCCGGTTTTAGCACTAACACGCGGCGCTTCGCTCGCCTCGATACCAATGATCTCTTCAATTTCATCTATGACCCGCTCTGGATCCGACGCAGGCAGGTCAATCTTGTTAAGTACGGTAAGTACTTCGAGTCCTTGCTCTATCGCGGTGTAACAGTTGGCTACACTCTGCGCCTCTACACCTTGAGAGGCATCCACAACGAGCAGCGCGCCTTCACAGGCGGACAGTGAGCGGGAAACCTCATATGAAAAATCCACGTGCCCGGGGGTATCGATGAAGTTCAGCTGGTAGGTATTTCCATCCTTGGCATGGTAGTCGAGCGTAACACTTTGAGCCTTAATTGTGATACCGCGTTCACGCTCCAAATCCATGGAATCCAGTACCTGGGCCTCCATTTCGCGCTCGCTGAGGCCACCGCAGGTTTGAATGAGTCGATCTGAAAGAGTGGATTTGCCGTGATCGATGTGGGCGATAATAGAAAAGTTACGTATGTGCTCTAATTGGGCCATCAGGTATACCAGTGCCACGTAGGCACATTACTTAGTTGATTTAGCGCGAAAAACAAGCCGCCTATTCTACCTGAACATCAGGATGGGCAGAACTGCTGGAGCAGGGCTTTTTCATCAAAAAAGTAGTGACATATCTCGATATTTCCGGCCATCAGCACAGGTATCAGGGTGTCATAGCGCTCTACAAGTTGAGGATCATCATCAATATCGATGATATTTAGCTCAAACCCTAGCTTTTGTTTCCATGGATGCAGTGCCTGTAACATATCTTCGCAGAGGTGGCAGTAGCTGCGAATATACAGGGTTAGTACCATGTTACTCAGGTATTTTCAGGGCCAAATAAATAGGCGGCTGATCACTTTGTCTATGAACGTAAATTGAGGCCGCTCGCCCTTTGGGCAGGCCTTTGACTAATTTACGGAACTGGAAAATCCCCTGTATCCGGGTGCCATTAAGCCGCAGGATGACATCGCCGCGTTTTAGGCCTGCACGTTTTGCTGGTCCGCCAGATATTCTGGTGACCAGTACGCCGCCGACGAGATTCAACTCTTTACCCATTTCATCAGGCACTGGCGCGATACTCAAGCCCAGCGAGCTATCTTTATAATGTTTATCTGCAGGTTTCTTACTTAATTGATCCGATTCTGGTAATGCCTCGATCGTGACATATTTGGTGATGGTGTCGCCTTTCCTAATCACGGTTAGTTTGGCTTTACTGCCAACTTTGGTACGCCCAACAGCCGGGGGTAAATCAGATGAGTAGGTAATATCCTTGTCATTATATTTGATGATGACGTCGCCCTGCTCCAGGCCACCTTTGCTCGCTGGGCTATCTTCAAATACCTTGGATACCAGCGCCCCTTTAGGATTTTTCAGGCCAAATGATTCGGCCAGGCCGCGATCAACATTTTGAATATAAACGCCTAACCAGCCACGTGACACGTGGCCAGAGTCTTTAAGCTGCTCGGCCACTTCCAGTGCAATATCCATAGGGATGGCAAAAGACAGGCCCATAAAGCCGCCTGTCTGGCTATATATTTGCGCATTTACTCCGATGACCTCGCCTTCCATATTAAACAGTGGTCCACCAGAGTTACCCGGATTAATCGCCACATCGGTCTGGATAAAAGGGACGTAGGTTTCATTCGGCAGGCTGCGATTAATCGCGCTTACAATACCGACCGATACCGAGTGTTCAAAACCAAATGGGGAGCCGATAGCCATGACCCATTCTCCAACTTTGGTTTCACCGGATTTGCCCAGCTTTACTTCGGGTAAGTCATCAGCATCTATTTTTAAAACGGCAATATCACTACGAGGATCGCTACCGATCAATTCTGCCTTGAACTCACGACGATCATGGAAGCGTACGATGATCTCTTCCGCCCCTTTCACCACATGATGGTTGGTCATGATGTAGCCATCTTCTGACAAGACAAAACCAGAGCCTAGTGAGGTCGCGTCACGCTGTTGAGGCTCACTTTCACCCTCTTCACCATTAAAGCGCTTAAATAATTCTCCCCATGGAGAGCCCTCGGGCATCTCGAAGCCTGGCGGCAAGCGACTTTCCGTACTGACTTTTTGAATGGTACTGATATTTACAATTGAACTACGGTTCTCTTCCACCATGCCGGTGAATTCGGGCAGTCCATGCGCAAAGATAACGTTGTTCCAGAGTATGAAAATGGAGGCTATAAGATAACGCGAAAAGCGAGTAGCGCGACGACTTGAAAAAAACATGAATAATTCCTGCGTAAAATTAGCTGCGATGTAGTTTTATTTCAGCTCTGTTTTCGATCAACTGAACAATTTCAGGATAATATCGTTGATCATGCTGGCATTTGTGCTGAATATTCGTCATCCAGCGATATGCGCCAATTAAGCCTAATATCATACCCAGTATAGCTGGCCATTCTCCGGCGACTTGAAATGACTGTGCCAGCATATCAAAAATAATGGCAAAGCCTAATATAAATACCAGAGGTAGCATATAAACCAGAAAAGAGCCCTGTAACAGCCCTCCTTCACTTAAGTGCAGCAGCACTTTGTCCCCTTTTTGCAAACCTATAGGATCATCCAGCCATAATTCCGTGGTTCGTTTGCCGACGTATTTGGATAATACCTGGGTACCGCAACCCTGGCGGGCGGAACAGTGTGAGCATGAGGTTTGACGCTGTGCCTGTATACGTACGCGCTTATGCCTGGGATCTGTATCGATGACATAGGCCGTCTCTTCGATCATTTACTCGCTTCCTTATAACGAACCGATTCACTAATCATTCGAACGGTAGCTTCAGGCACTTCGCCAACGGCGGTGATTTGTAAACCATTTAGCTCAGTTGAATAGGAGTTGACTGCGCCCATTGCCTTGGCGCCCTGCATCGCCTTCTGTCGGCCTGATAGTGCTTCAATAAATACCGAGACGGTAGACAGGCCATCACTATAGACCAGTTGGTGCAAAGGATTGCTTTGCTTGTTCTGATACTTGTTTTGATGGCCGATTAAGGCAAAGCCCTTAGGTAATGCCTGTACTTCCCAGTTATCCTGCCCAGTACCCCTTGGTCCTTCCACGATACGTTGCTCGTATCGGTAAGATGAAAATTCCTGCTGACTAACATTGGGGGTAAATAGTGAGTCATCGAACTGTTGAGGAAACTCCAGGCTGGTAAACATAAATTGTTCTATTACATGGTTGTTATTGCGCAAGTCGGCCTTCAATAGCATACCGGTCTGATTATCGATCCAGATATGATAGCTATAACGGTATTCATCACGAGGAAGGATCAGGATCTGCTGGGCTGCACGGCCTGATATGCGGCCGCTGCGCCCTAACTGAAAACGGTATACATCACTGATTTTATCTATTTGCTGAGGAAGTATATGAGGAAATCCAGGTTTGCTTTGACCGGCTTTTTCGACGATCACAGAGCGTGTATCTGGCAGGATACATAACACTTTGTCATTATTTTTGATCACCTCACGTGGGGCACCTGTCAGGCTTATCAATCTTTCCCGTTCACCGTTAGCGGTAACGCCATGAATAATACGCATTGCACTTAATTGACTACCATGCTGGTAAACAAATGTGCCATCATAATTTAAATTACGTAAGGCCTCGCCCATACGCTGAAGCCACGCTAAAGCATCCTGGTGAGAAATATCTTTTGCTAATGCGGGAGAGAACAGAGTTATTATAATAAAAGCAAACAGAGCACGAATCATTTTGTCGGCTACTCCCCTGATTCTTGACCTTCATAACCAATGACTCGCATATACGGTGGTAAAGCCTGTATGCCTTGCGTTGAACCGACCTCATTGTAATTCACCCCGTAACCATTTAATCGAGACCCTTGTTCCGCCTTGTTATCAACAGGAGCGTTCCTGGCATC
>JABURU010000160.1 GCA_014762485.1 Gammaproteobacteria bacterium
TGATCAAACAAATCGTTGAGAATAATCAGGCATACGCTGATATATATGGTATTAAATATCGGTTTCATGGTCTGGTTCATGAAATTATGGTTAATGCAGATGCCCATCGTCTATCACAGGTAGTATCAAACTTGCTATCCAATGCTGCCAAGTTCTCAGTCCCTGGGAAAGATGTATTAGTTGATGTATCCATGCCGAATAAAAACACCGTGCGCATATCGGTGACAAATTTTGGCAAAGGGATCCCGGAACACTATGGTGCCAGTTTATTCGACCGCTTTACCCAGGTGTTAGAAAATAATGATGTAAAAAAAGGCACTGGATTGGGTCTTAGTATTTCCAGGGCCATTATCGAAAAGCACCATGGAACGATTCATTACCAAAGCACGCCGAATGATAAAACCACCTTTTATTTTGACTTAAATATATTGAATAACACCTGAATACTGTAGCTAAAAGGCAGGGATTTCAAAATCCTTCTCTTTATATTCTCTGGACTGTGCCAGTAATTCCTGGATCTGCTCACTATTTATATTGTCATCTGTTTCATACCAGCTAACCCTGTCAGGCATTGAGTCAAATTGCAGCAAGCTAACCACCTTGCTGGCATGCGTCAACTTATCGGCATTTTCCCTGGAGATAACCGGTACAGCGACAATGATTTCTTTTGGCTTTTGACCTAGCAAAGAGGCAATCGCAATCTCTATCGACAATCCTGTATGAGAACCATCATCCACCAGGATGACGACATGATCTCTAATATTTAGCTGCGGCTCCATGCCACGATACAATTTTTCCCGCCTGGCTAGCTCTTCTCGCCCCTGCTTTTCTATTTCTGAAACCTGTTGTCGTGAAATCCCCTCTTCCTTTATCAGCGTTTCATTTAAAAGATGATGACCACCAGATGATAATGCACCAAGAGTTGAAACATGATCATGCGGCGAAACCAGGCGCTTGATCATCAATAAATCCAGTGGGGCATTAATACTTCTGGCAATCGCATACGCGGTAATTACACCACGACTGGATATGGATAGAACAATCACATCACTACGACTACTATAGATCTTTAATGTTTCTGCCAGCTTGATTCCAGCTTGCTCACGTTCTTTGAATAGGTAACTCATATCATACTCCTGAGGTAATGATATGGAAAAAACACGCATTGAATATATTGAATGTAGACGTTTATTTTTTAATTGTCTAAAACAACAAACCCTGCTCACGGGCAGGGTTTGCATAGGTATATTTAGCCGCTATGTAATCAGGCAGCAGATGCCTTACGTTCACTCTTTGAAAACACAATCACATCGTCTTTGACATCAACCAGAATCACATCACCTGGCACATAATCCGCTGATAGTATCGCCTGTGCTAATGGATTTTCGATCGCCTGTTGAATTGATCGCTTCAGCGGCCGTGCACCATATACAGGATCAAAACCAGCCTCGCCCAGCTTATCCAACGCAACGTCGGCAAACTCGATGTCCATCTGGTGATCACGCAAACGAGTTTGCAGATATTTCACCTGGATATTCACAATGGAACGAATCTGTTCTTTCCCCAATGGATGGAAGACCACCACCTCATCAATACGATTAATAAACTCCGGGCGGAAATGTCCGGAAACGGTTTCCATTACCGCCGACTTCATCACTTCGTAATTCTCTTCACCTGATAGCTCCTGAATCTGTTGGCTACCGAGGTTGGATGTCATCACGATAACCGTGTTTCGGAAATCTACTGTCCGTCCCTGACCATCTGTCAGGCGGCCATCATCCAGTACCTGTAGCAAGATATTAAATACGTCGGGGTGAGCCTTCTCTACCTCATCCATTAAGATGACCGAGTAAGGCTTGCGTCTTACCGCTTCGGTTAAATAGCCGCCCTCTTCATAACCCACGTAACCCGGAGGTGCACCGATCAAACGAGCGACGGAGTGCTTCTCCATAAACTCGGACATGTCGATCCGTACCATCGCCTCTTCGGTATCAAACAGGAATTCTGCCAAGGCCTTGGTCAGCTCGGTTTTACCCACACCTGTTGGACCGAGAAACAGGAATGAGCCATTGGGACGCTGAGGATCCGCCAGACCTGCACGTGAGCGACGTATTGCATCCGAGACAGCCTTTACCGCCTCACCTTGTCCCACTACACGTCCGCCTATAGCATCTTCCATGCGCAGTAGTTTGTCTCGTTCACCTTCGAGCATGCGATTTACCGGGATACCGGTCCACTTGGAAACCACCTCGGCGATCTCTTCATCGCTGACCTTATTACGTAGCAGGGTTGTCTCCTGTAGCTCTGCCTGTGCGGCCATCTCTTGCGATTTTTCCAGATCAGGGATACGGCCATACTGCAGTTCAGACATGCGTTGCAGGTCGCCGGCCCGGCGCGCGGTTTCCAGCTCCAGGCGAGCACGTTCCAGTTCTTCTTTAATATGCTGGGTACCCTGCAAAGCAGACTTTTCCGACTTCCAGATCTCTTCCAGATCGGAATATTCGCGCTCCAGTTGCTCTATCTCACCCTGTAACTTGTTCAGTCGCTCTCTGGATGCTTTGTCGGTTTCTTTATTTAATGCCTCACGCTCTATCTTTAACTGAATTAAACGACGATCCATCTTATCCATCTGTTCCGGCTTGGAATCGATCTCCATACGCAGGCGGGAACTAGCCTCATCGATCAGGTCGATGGCCTTATCCGGCAATTGACGATCCGTGATATAGCGGTGTGAAAGTGTAGCCGCCGAGACAATCGCCGGATCGGTAATATCGATACCGTGATGAACTTCGTATTTCTCTTTTAAACCACGAAGTATCGCGATGGTATCTTCAACACTGGGCTCATCCACCTGCACCTTTTGAAAACGTCGCTCTAGTGCCGCATCCTTCTCTATGTATTGGCGATACTCATCCAGCGTCGTGGCACCGACACAATGCAGCTCACCACGTGCCAGGGCAGGCTTTAGCATATTACCCGCATCCATTGCCCCTTCCGCCTTCCCGGCCCCGACCATGGTGTGGATCTCATCAATAAACAGGATAATTTGACCTTCCTGCTTCGCCAGGTCATTCAATACCGCCTTTAGCCGCTCTTCAAATTCGCCACGAAACTTGGCTCCGGCCAGCAGAGCACCTAAGTCCAGCGAGAGGATGCGTTTACTCTTCAGGCCATCCGGTACTTCCCCATTCACTATACGTTGCGCCAGGCCCTCAACGATGGCCGTCTTACCCACACCGGGCTCACCAATCAACACCGGGTTATTCTTGGTTCGACGCTGCAGTACCTGGACAGTACGGCGAATTTCATCGTCCCGCCCGATGACCGGATCCAGCTTGCCCTGCTCGGCACGCTCGGTTAAATCAATGGTGTATTTTTCCAGCGCCTGACGACTCTCTTCGGCATTGGGATCATTCACCGCCTGTCCACCACGAATCTGCTCAATGGCCTGTTCCAGGGCCTGCTTATTCGCGCCATTGGCTTTTAATAGCTCGCTTAGCTTACCGCTGTCGTCCATCGCCGCCAGCACAAACAGTTCGCTGGATATATATTGATCCTGGTGCTTTTGCGCCAGCTTATCAGAGAGGTTTAACAGGCGCGCCATATCATTAGACAAGTGCACATCGCCTGCATTGCCCTGTACTGATGGCAGGCTCTCTACTGCCACGCCCAGTTGTGAGCGCAGACCATTTACATTCACTCCCGCCTGGGCGAGTAAATGTCGCACTGAACCACCCTCCTGATCCAACAAAGCGATCATCAAATGTAATGGCTCAATAAACTGGTGATCCTGGCCTACCGCAAGACTTTGCGCATCGGCCAGTGCCATCTGGAATTTGGTCGTCAGTTTATCCATTCTCATTGGCTAACTACTCCCCTAAATCATTTCAACTTACTGTAACAATGGGGGGGAAAGTAATGGATTTCAAGGTACTTCAATCCTCAAGTTGGTAACGCTTGGTAGGATAGGGGTTCATAATATCCAGCGGCATACTCTTACCCGGCATCGTTACAATACGGGCATGCTCACGCTGGAACTCACGCGCGTGTGCCAGGCCACAGGCATGGGCAATCTTGTCCACTTCAACATTCATCCAGTGGGCGTAACCGGCTACACGCTCTGCCTTATTTTCTACCACCAGGCCTTGTTGTAGACGTTTATTATGCGTCGTAATCCCGGTCGGGCATGTATCCTGATGACACTGAAGTGACTGGATACAGCCCAAAGAAAACATAAAACCACGCGCCGATACGGCAAAATCAGCCCCCACGCACATCGCCCAGGCCACCCTGGCCGAGGTCACCAGCTTACCAGAGGCAATCACCTTCACCCTCTCTCGTAAACCATACTCAATCAAGGAGTCAACCAGGATAGGTAGTGATTCGGACAACGGTAGCCCAACATGATCGGATAAAATTTGTGGTGCTGCCCCGGTACCACCATCTCCACCATCCACGGTAATAAAGTCCGGTGCATAATCAAAGCCACGACGGTGTATTGCCTCAAATAACATATTGGGGTATTTGTGGCTACCTAGTACCGTTTTAATGCCAACTGGTTTACCAGTGATATCTCTCACACGGGCAATCATATTCAGCAACTCATCAGGGCTATTGATCTCAACATGACGTCCTGGACTGTTGGAAATAACGCCTTCCGGGATACCTCGTATCATTGCGATCTCTTTGGTCACCTTTTTCGCCGGTAATACGCCGCCCTTACCAGGCTTGGCCCCTTGAGATAGCTTGATCTCAAAGGCACGGATGTTTTCCCGGCTAGCGACTTCACGTAATCGCTCATCACTTAAGTGACCGTTGTCATCTCGGACACCGTATTTAGCCGTACCGATTTGGTATATCAGATCACAGTCACCTTCCAGATGGTATGGTGACAGACCTCCTTCGCCGGTATTCAGCCAGGCACCAGCCTTACCAGCTCCCCTGGAGAGAGCCCTGACCGCAGGCTTGGATATCGCGCCATAACTCATACCGGAGATATTAAATATTCGCTTTGCCTCAAAAGGCTTTACGCAGCCCTCACCAATTATCAACGGGGGAGAATACTCTGCTTCCTCTTCTAAAATTGGGTAAGCCGAGTTTACAAACAGTACAGTGCCCGGCTCACGCACATCATTGGTGGAACCGAAGCCTATCATTCCCCCCAGACCTTTGGCGGTTCTATATACCCAACTTCTAGTAGCCCGATTAAACGGAAGCTCTTCGCGATCCATGGCGAAGAAATATTGCCTGAAGAATTCACCTTGACGCTCAAGAAAATAACGCAGCCGACCAACGATGGGATAATTACGCCTTACCGCATGATCTTTTTGGAAGATATCCTGCACAAACATAATTAGCAGAACAATAACCAGTGCCAGCCCCAGCCAGCCGACTCCACTAATCCAGTCAATATTTTCCATATGGTTATCTCAGCCTATTATTGTTAATGCTATTCGCTAATACTAACTATGCGTTAATGAAAAAATAAATCCATCATAGTTTGTAAAGTATGTAT
>JABURU010000161.1 GCA_014762485.1 Gammaproteobacteria bacterium
TACTGCGAGGAGTATTAAGCTGCACACCATCTAGCTGCATTTCATCAATAATGACTTTGCCAAACAGCAGTTGATCCAGCTGCATACCGAAACGGATCGAGCCAATCTCGGTGGCATTGGTCATAGGCGCATCAGGATTGGTTACCTGTAGGTCATCAATGTTTACCCGAAAGGGGAAAAAGTTAATCCGTAGATCGCGGGATTCCACTTTGGCACCAACCAGTTTACTGCCCTGAGACTCTAACAGGCTGCGTGCCAGGCTATCTATAAAGACGATAAATAACAGGGCAAATGCCACAATGATGAGGGTAAAAGGGATAAAACCTTTCCATCGTATCCAGTTTTTCATATTTTTATCCTGAAAGGTTAATTGCTAAAACGTTTTACAAAGCCACCAATCTTCATCACCTTACTAAACTTCTCGACATATAGCTTAAAGCGTACCTGTATTTGGCTGCGATACTGTTTAATGACGAAGTTGGATAAAAAGAACAGGGGGATAACCGCCGCGAGTGAGATAACAAGGCTACCCAGCATGATGCTGTTATTGAAACGAGCCAGGCGCCAGGCACTGTTGTTGTACATATCTGTCCACAGCGATGTAAGTTCAGGGTGCTGTAGCAACTGCATCCCCAGGCTATGAAAGAGCGGGTCCAGAGTCAGTGCGATCACCGAAAAAGAGCCGTAGGCGAGTATAAAGGCAGATATATTTACCCGTAATACTAATAGCAGGAACAGTACCAGCAGGTTATGTAGCCCGAGGGTTGGAGTAAAGCCAGAAACTAATGCCAGGCTTATTGCCAGGCTCAGTTGGTGCGGTGCCTGTTCTGAGTTAAGCAGTTTAATTAGCTTACTGAAAGGTTCAAACATTCGTGTTGCTCCTGCGGGTTATTATGTATCCTGTGCTGATATACGAACGATGCATATCACAGTATAGAGGAAAAATGGCTTTATCCGGCCAGGCTGTCCGCTGGTCGTGAAGGCTGGATAGTTAGTGTCGTTTCGGTGCGGGAGGAGAAGTGCTGGGAAATCTGTTGTTCAATGTTGGCACGCTGTTGTGGATCATCTCCTGCGCGGTTTAATTCTCCTCCCTGCTGCAAGGCCAGGGTTAGATCTTCTTGTTGGCCTATACTGGTAAGCAAGGTTTGAATGATCGGGTGATCATCTATCACGGCTTGTGCGCGTTGTTGGCCATCACTCGATGCAGCCGTGGCAGTCGTGGTGGTGTGATCGCTTTGAATCGTAATTTCTTCTTCCAGGCCGGGATCCGCAAGCGCAAAAATACCTTCGATTTTTGCCTGTACCGCTTCACGCTGTTGCTGTAGCGACTCGAGAATTTCTGTTAACGAGCGAGGGATCGGCGGGATGGTTTTAAAGCTGCGTCCCCACTCAATACCACCTTGTTCCAGCTCATGGAGTAATTGGGCCTGTGGCGAGATATTCAGTTCATCTGTGGGCGGTTCTGGGGAAGCGTGTGTGACGGCTGGGCGAGTGCTAGCGGACTCTGTCGTTGACAGGGCCTGTTGCAGGGGGCTGCGTGCAAGCTTGTCTACTTCCATACTTCATAAATTCGCGGCGGAACCTCTGCAAATTATAACGTAATTTGACTCGCTGTTAAGTCCTTTTCCTGCCTGGTAATTGATAATTATCATGCATTTACTTACCGCAGCAGCGTTTATGCTTTTTTCCACTACCACAGGGACAGGGGGCATTACGCGATACCTTTTCGGTCTTTACCGGAAACGTTCCATCCAGGTAGTACCATTGCTGATTCTCAAATACAAAGCGGCTAATTTCGCGTAATTCCCCTGTTTGCAGACCATCTTGGTAGCGGGCAATAAACTCTACTGTGCCAGCCTTGTCCCCAGGCGCGCCATGTTCACAGCAGACGATCGTCAAGCCTTGCCAGTGGGTGGAGTGATCTAGCCCCGGCGGTGGACAGGTATCCGGGTGCCAGCTACGAAAAATAAAGTCGTCCAGTTGTTTGCAGTACGCACTATAGCGTGCACGCATCAGTTGTTCTGCCGTTGTGGCAAGTTTGACATTGATATGGATCGGCTGGCAGCAGAGCGAATACGTTTGGCCACTGCCACACGGGCAGGGAGGCGTGCTGGAGGTCATGTTATACCCGGACAAAAGATAGATAAATTCAAACAGATTGAGTCATGAGTACAAAATATTTTGCTAATAAGATAGCGCAATTATTCATACACTTATCAAATAACGACAAACTAGGGTGTAAGAAATGAGTTTAATGGTCAAGGGTGAAATGCGAGAGGACTGGCTGGAGTCTGAACACGATAATGGTGAGTTCAAACGGTTAGATTCAGTATTTCGTCACTGGGTCACCCCTGATGGGGCTGCCGGTCCCAGTGGTGAAGCGGGATTTGTCGCTGAACCGGGGCGTTATCATCTGTATGTTTCTTATGCCTGTCCATGGGCCCACCGAACTTTGATATTTCGTAAGTTGAAGGGACTGGAAGATGTCATCAGCTACTCAGTGGTACATCCCGACATGGGAGACAAGGGCTGGAAGTTTGATGACAGTTTTGCTGATGCTACTACCGATACCTTGTATGGTCTGGAATATATGTATGAGTTATATAAAAAGGCGGATGAGCACTATAGCGGTATCATAACGGTGCCGGTGCTATGGGATAAAAAGCGGCAGACCATAGTCAATAACGAATCCTCTGAAATTATCCGTATGTTTAATAGTGCGTTCAATGCTTTTGGCAATGCCGAGCTGGACTTTTATCCGGAGTCATTACGTGCAGAGATCGATGCAGTTAACCAGCCTATCTATGACAATATTAATAACGGTGTCTACCGCAATGGTTTCGCCGTTACCCAGCAGGCTTATGACGTCGCCTTTGATGAATTATTTCATACTTTGGATGATATTGAAGCGCGGCTGGCAAGCAATCGCTACCTGTTAGGTAAGCAGATAACTGAGGCGGACTGGCGTCTATTTCCAACCCTGATACGTTTTGATGCCGTTTACTACGGGCACTTTAAATGCAACCTACGACGTATAGAAGACTATCCTAACCTGAGTAATTACCTGCGTGAACTGTATCAGTGGCCGGGGGTTTCAGAGACCGTATATATGCATCATATCAAGCGCCACTATTACTGGAGTCATGACAGCATCAACCCGACACGGATCGTGCCCAGGGGGCCGGCCCTGGACTTTACGCGTCCGCATGATCGTCAACGCCTGTAATTGAGTACAAGGTTTTTATTGCTGTCTTGCCGTCACTGACTTATAACTATCGATAATTTAAAGTCTGCGGAATTCATCGATGACCCAACACCACGCAACCTACCGGCTAGCCGGTCTCCTTGTACTCTTTGCGATTAGTTCACTGCTCAGTGGCTGTGGTGAAGAAGAGAAGGGTAAGCGGCGCAATCAAGGGCATATCGTTGAGACGATGAAGGTCTCCATCGCGCCACAGGGTGAGGTGATAGAACGTATCGCCAGCTTAAAAGCCGGGCAGCAGGTTAAGGTCATTAATGAAGAAGCGGGTCGGGTACTCAATCTGCTGGCCTATGAAGGGGAAAGGATCCAGCAGGCACAGCCCCTGGTGCAAATGGATGATGGCCTGTTACGTGCCGAGCTCGATAAGGCCCGGGCACGTCGTAAGCAGGCCGAGGCCGAATTAACACGTCAGCAGCAGTTACGAACAAAACAGCTAGTCTCTGAAGAGGCCTACAGCCGTAGCTTGACCGAAGCCGAAGTCACCCGTGCGGATGAACGTTTGCTGCAAAAACGCATCGACTATATGCGGTTGCGGGCGCCCATTGATGGAGTGATTAGTCAGCGCATGGTGGAGCAGGGTGATGTATTACAGCGTTATAGTCATGCGTATACCATACTTGATGACCGTCAACTTAAGGCCCGGGTATCGGTGTCCGAATTACTGTTGCCGAGAATTCATACCGGCGTGGATGTGCAGATACAGCTGATCTCCACCGGCCAACAGCAGCAGGCACGTATTGCCCGTATCTTTCCCGCGATAGATGAGCGTACTCAGCAAGGGACGATAGAGGTAGTACTGGATAATACGCGGGGGATAAGACCTGGCCAGTTGGCTCGTATCTATATTCAACTGGGTCAGGCGATTCATCCTGTGATCCCGGTCAGTGCATTGCGCCAGGATGCCAGGGGCAGCTTTGTCTTCGTGATGGATAACCAGGGCAAGGCGAAACGGCAAAATATTCAGGCCGGGCGTTATTATGATGACCAGGTAAGTATTGTTTCAGGCCTGAATGTTGATGATACGGTGGTGATAAAGGGCTTCCTTGGCTTACGCAGTGGCAAGAAAGTGAAGGCAGTGTCCTCCGATGACAGCTAATCGCCTGCGGGGAGGCGGCATAGCTGCCTGGTCTATACGTCACCCCATCGGGGTGGTGATGATAGCGTTGGCCCTGCTCGTATTGGGCGGCTTCTCGTTACAACGCTTAGCGGTGGATCTACTGCCGCATATTATCTATCCCGAGGTGCGGGTACGTATTATTGATCCCGGTGTGCCTGCGCAGGTTATGGAAGATCGCATTACTCGTCAGTTAGAAGAACAACTGGCAATCACCGAGGATGCGATTAGTGTGGAGTCCAGTTCCCGCCAGGGGCGCAGTGCGGTTAGCCTAAGCTTTCCCTATGGCAAGGACATCGATATTGCCCTGCGCGATGCCAGCACAAGACTGGATCGGGCGAAACGCTTTTTGCCCGATACCATAGATCCGCCTGTTATCTACAAACTTGATCCTTCCCAGATCCCGGTATTGGAGTTGGCCCTGAGCGCTACCGAGATGAGTGCCGTGGAGTTGCGTAGCTGGGGTGATTACACTTTTTCTCGCTGGTTTGTAAATCTGCCCGGTGTGGCGGCGGTGGAAGTCGGTGGTGGGCTGGTACGGGAAGTTCATGTGCAGCCGGATCTGCAAAAGCTTGCCAGTGTTGACCTGGGAGTAAACGACCTGGTTGATCGTATCCAGCAGGCTAATCGGGATATACCTAGTGGCCGGTTGATTCTACCCAACCAGGAATTGATAGGGCGCACGCATGGACGGCTGCAAAGCCTGCAGGAGCTACGTAACCTGCCCGTTACCTTGCCCAACGGTGAAATACTGTATCTTTCCGATCTGGCACAGGTGATCGATAGCCATGAAGATGATCGTTTACGTGTGCGCTATAACGATCAGGTAGGGGTGAAGGTCTCGATACAAAAGCAACCAACGGCCAATACCGTTGATGTCGTGGATGCGGTGAATGAGCGTTTGCAATGGTTGCACAGTCAGCAACTGATACCCGAAGAGATAGCGATTAGTAGCGTTAGTAACCAGGCGGTATATGTACGCAATGCCCTGACCAATGCCTCGATGGCGGCGATCAGTGGAGGCATACTGGCGATGGTGGTGGTATACCTGTTCCTTGGAAACATTCGCCGTACCTTGATCATCGGCAGCAGTATCCCTATCGCGATTATGATCACCTTTATGA
>JABURU010000034.1 GCA_014762485.1 Gammaproteobacteria bacterium
TGTTCGCGCAGGGCATCTTCGTCTACTTTCAGGTAATCAGCCAGCGGCTTTCGCGGGGCCGCTTCATCTTTGCCATCACTTTGCAGCAGGATCGCAGGAGCGCTGAGCCCCGAAGAGTGTGCAATCGGGTGGGGCGTTATCGCTTTAATGGTGCCGGAAGTAGGGGCATGCAAGGCAACGCTGACCTTGCCTTCTGCGCGTGCGATCATTTCACCTTTTAATACATGCTGGCCAATCTCTACGAGAGGATAGGCCGCTTCGCCTATGTGCTGTTGCAATGGTATAAAATACTCGTTGACCAGCGGCATGATCTCTACCGGGCTGGAGGTAGAGCTTTGCTTGTGTTCCGGCAGGCTCAGTCCACCGTGAAATGACCAGAGTTTACGGCTCATGTGCTCGGCTCCATCAAGGAATAGGTGGGAGCGGAGGCTTTTCTGGCATCACCCGGGTATGGCCACTTCCAGTTGCTCAGGTCGGTTTTTATTTCCACCATCTCGATGCAATCTACCGGACAGGGCGGCAGGCATAGTTCACAGCCGGTGCACTCTTTTTCGATCACCGTATGCATCTGCTTACCGGCACCAAGGATGGCATCCACTGGGCAGGCCTGGATGCACAGGGTGCAGCCGATGCAAATATCTTCAATGATGACGGCCACCATTTTCGGTTTCTCGATGCCGTGTTCTTCACTTAAGGGTTTGGGATCCTTGCCCAGCAGATCGGCCAGGGCCAGGATCACAGTTTCGCCACCGGGGGGACATTGATTGATATCGGCCTCATCGTTGGCAATAGCCTCGGCATAGGGGCGGCAGCCGGGGTAGGTACACTGACCACACTGGGTTTGTGGAAGTATGGCGTCGATCTGATCGACCACGGGATCGCCTTCGACCTTAAAACGTACCGCGGCAAAGCCCAGTAGCAGGCCGAAGAAAACCGCGATCAGTGGCAGTACCAATATGGCTTCTGTCATCGGTTAGCCTTTTACAAGTCCAGAGAAGCCCATAAAGGCCAGGGACATCAGGCCGGCGGTGACCAGTGCAATGGCCGCTCCCTGAAACGGTATCGGAACATCGGAGACGGCAATGCGCTCACGCATTGCGGCAAATAACACCAGCACCAGGGAGAAACCAGCGGCAGCACCAAAGCCGTATATTGCCGACTCGATCAGGCTGTGTTGTGCCTGGGTATTTAGCAGGGCAACACCCAGTACCGCACAGTTTGTGGTGATCAGGGGCAGGAAGATGCCCAGTACCTGGTAGAGCATGGGGGAGGTTTTATGCACCATCATTTCGGTAAATTGCACCACGGCGGCAATAACCACGATAAAGGCAATGGTGCGCAGGTATTCCAGCCCAAAGGGCTCCAGCAGATAGGCGTTAACCAGGTAACTGGCGACAGAAGATAGCGTTAATACAAAGGTGGTGGCCAAGCCCATACCCATGGCCGTTTCCAGCTTGCGCGAGACACCCATGAACGGGCACAGGCCGAGGAATTTCACCAGCACAAAGTTGTTAACCAGAATGGTGCTTACCAGTATGAGTGCGTATTCCGCCATCAATTTATTATTAATCTCCTGCAATGGTGGTCATTTTATGGGCTATGGCCGGGGCGACAATGACCTGCATCAATCATGCCTTGTTACTATGTTAGGCGTGTTGCTTACGCCTAACAACATATAAGTCAAAGGGTTATTGCCCTGACCCATCGGCACTTAGAATCTCTCAAGGAGGTTCATTAAGCGTACCTACATATCGCTACGGCAAAAGATGGGTAGGGTATTTATACTCGTAAGGGTGCTCATAATGAAGTCCACAGGGCCTCTATGAGCTTTGAGCCCCGAACATATACATATCTACTTCACCTTCATTCCCGGCTCCGCGCCTTCGTCTGGGTTGAGGATAAATAGATCACTGCCACCGGGACCGGCGGCCAACACCATGCCTTCGGATAGTCCAAACTTCATTTTGCGTGGGGCCAGATTGGCGACCATCACCGTCAGCTTGCCTTCCAGCTCTTCCGGTTTGTAGGCAGACTTGATGCCGGCGAAGACGTTGCGGGTTTCGCCGCCCAGGTCCAGGGTCAGCTGCAATAGCTTGTCCGCCCCCTCTACATGCGCCGCTTTGGCTATACGGGCAATGCGCAGATCTACCTTGGCAAAGTCGTCGAAGTTGATGGTCTCGGCGATGGGGTCATCCACCAGTGGGCCGGTTGTTGGTGTCGCGGGCTCTTGCATCTTGGCCAGCTCCTCTTTTGATGCCTCGAGCATGGCATCAACCTTGTCTTTTTCTACCCGGGTCATGAGTGGTTTGAACTTATTAATGCCATGAGCCGTCAGTGGCTGTGCACAATTATGCCACTGCATGCTTTCCAGGTTCAGGAAGTCGGTGACCTTTTCAGCCATTACAGGCAATACCGGTGCCAGGTAGGTCATCAGTACACGGAACAGGTTAATGCCTGTAGAGCAGATATCGTGCAGCTCCTGATCCTTGCCTTCTTCCTTGGCTATTACCCAGGGCTGTTTCTCGTCGATATAGACGTTGGCCTTGTCTGCCAGTGCCATGATGTCACGTATCGCTCGTCCAAATTCACGGCGCTCGTAGCTATCCGCGATGGTTTTTCCTGCTTCAACAAACTCGTTATATAGTCCGGGCTCGGAGCAGGTGTCAGATAATTTGCCATCAAAACGTTTCTTGATGAAGCCGGCACAACGGCTGGCGATGTTGACCACCTTACCCACCAGGTCGGAGTTCACCCGGGCGATGAAATCATCGAGGTTGAGATCCAGGTCATCAATACCATCGCTCAGCTTGGCGGAGAAGTAATAGCGCAGGTATTCTGGATCCAGATGATCCAGGTAGGTGCGGGCATTGACAAAGGTACCGCGTGACTTGGACATCTTTTGTCCATTGACGGTCAAAAAGCCGTGGCAGAATACCGCGGTAGGTTTGCGGTAACCGGCCCCTTCCAGCATCGCTGGCCAGAACAGGGTATGGAAGTAGGCAATATCTTTACCGATAAAATGGTATAACTCTGTATGGCTGTCACGGGCGAAGTAGTCATCAAAGTTCAAGCCTTCGGTGCGATCGCAGAGGTT
Organism: Gammaproteobacteria bacterium; assembly: GCA_014762485.1. Lineage (GTDB taxonomy): Bacteria > Pseudomonadota > Gammaproteobacteria > Thiohalospirales > Thiohalospiraceae > JABURT01. Next base: position 3,095 of record JABURU010000034.1, read on the forward strand.
TTTAAAGCTGGCCATATAGCCTATCGGTGCATCGAGCCAGACATAAAAATATTTATCCTCGGTACCGGGGATCTGGAAGCCGAAGTAGGGCTTATCACGGGAGATATCCCAATCCTGCAAACCGGCTTCAAACCATTCGCCCAGCTTGGAGGCAATGGCGGGCTGTATCGTGGAGCTGGTGCCATGACCATGGCCAATCCACTCTTTTAGCATTTGCTCAAAGTCACCCAGCTTAAAGAAATAATGCTCGGATTCTTTTTCTATTGGCGTGGCGCCAGATACGGCCGATACCGCGTTTTTCAACTCGGTGGGTGAATAGGTGGCACCACAGGCTTCGCAGTTATCACCGTACTGATCCTCGGCGCCACACTTGGGGCAGGTACCCTTGATAAAGCGATCCGGCAGGAACATCTCTTTTTCTGGATCATAGGCCTGCTTGATGGTGCGCCTGGCGATATGCCCGGCTTTTTCCAGCTGGGTATAGATATGGCTGGCCAGCTCACGGTTTTCCTCCGAGTGGGTCGAGTGGAAGTTATCAAAGTTGATATTAAACGCGGCGAAATCCGCCACGTGCTCTTCCTTGATACGGGCAACCAGCTCGTCAGGGGTAATGCCTTCGCGCTGGGCACGTAGCATGATTGGGGTACCATGGGCATCATCGGCACAGACATAGGTGCACTGATGGCCGCGCATTTTCTGGAAACGAACCCATACGTCGGTCTGAATGTATTCTACCAGGTGACCCAAATGGATCGATCCATTGGCGTAGGGCAGGGCGCTGGTAACGAGAATTTTGCGTTCGGCTTGCGTCATGGCGACTATATTTTCCCACTAAGTGCTGAAAAGACTGCGTAAATTACCAAATTTCCTCGCCATTGTCCTACATGTTGGCTTGAAATCCACTACAATAGCCCCCACTTCAAATAGGCCTGAATAATATTACCTTAGTAAAATACTTGGGATTGGTGTAAACTGGCCGCCTCAAAATTTCGGGATGGCCTCAAGTCATCCAGCGTGACACAAACCAGGAGTTCGTGATGTCCGTTTCTGAACAACAAATTGAATCCGCTCTGCAGGGATACGTTGATGAGTATCTGGAGCAGGATCTGGTTGCAGCCAAATGTGTAAAGAATATTGCCGTTGATGGTGACAAGGTCGCCGTTGATATACGCCTGGGCTTCCCCGCAGAAGGGTACCAGGCAAAGTTGGCCGAGGCCCTGAAAGCCAAGATTGAAGGCGTGGATGGCGTTTCCTCTGCCACCATCAATGTCAGCCAGCGTATAGAAGCACATACCGTGCAGAAGGGAGTGACCCCCATCCCCGGCGTGAAGAACATCATTGCCGTTGCCTCCGGTAAAGGGGGTGTGGGTAAATCCACGACCACGGTTAACCTGGCGCTGGCACTGGCCGCCGAAGGTGCCACTGTGGGGATCCTGGATGCGGATATCTACGGTCCTTCCCAACCTCGCATGATGGGTATTAACAAGAAGCCGACCCAGGTGGGCGACAAGCTGGAGCCACTGGTAAATCACGGTGTGCAGACCATGTCCATCGGTTACATGATCGAGGAAGATACGCCGATGATCTGGCGTGGCCCAATGGTTACCCAGGCACTGGAACAGCTGCTGAATGACACCAACTGGCAGGAGCTGGATTACCTGTTGATCGATATGCCTCCTGGCACTGGTGATATCCAGTTAACCCTGGCGCAGAAGGTACCGGTTTCCGGTGCGGTGATTGTCACCACCCCTCAGGACATTGCCCTGATCGATGCGAAGAAGGGTCTGAAGATGTTCGAGAAGGTCGACGTACCGGTTCTGGGCGTAGTGGAAAACATGAGCATCCACATCTGCTCTAACTGTGGTCACGAAGAGCACATCTTTGGTACCGGTGGTGGCGGCAAGATGGCCGATGAATTTAATGTGGATATGCTGGGTGCACTACCGTTGAACATCGGAATCCGCGAAGACGCGGATATCGGTAAGCCAACCGTGGCCTCCGATCCTGAGGGTCAGGTAGCCGGTATCTACCGCGAGGTAGCCCGTCGCATGGCGGCCAAGCTGTCGAAGCGCCAGAAAGAGTACAGTCACAAGTTCCCGAATATTGTTATTCAGAACTCGTAAGCCCCTAAAATGGTGCTAGCTGTGTTGCCAAGTCGCTCAGAGTGCTCATTTACCTCATGTAAACTGCGCATCTTCGCGACTTGGACGCCTTACTATCATCCGTTTTATGAACTTACTCTGGCCTAGTTATAGATTACATAGGCTAAACATCAGAACGCCGGGAAGGTTACAATGCCCGGCGTTTTTTATGTATTTAAAGAATTTGGAAAAGGCAGATAAGCATTAAGTCAAACAAATGGATC
>JABURU010000308.1:0-3087 GCA_014762485.1 Gammaproteobacteria bacterium
GAGGGGATAAATGCCCCATCAGGACAAAGTAGCGGCCACGGTAACCGGTAGACTGCTCCATCACCTCAACATCCGACGGGGTTTCCACCACGCAGATACTGCTGACATCGCGATTACTACTGGCACAGATCGAACAGGTATCCGATTCAGACAAGGTTCGGCACTGCTGACAATGCCCCACCTTCTCCATCGCTTCCGCTAACGCCTCTGACAGGCGTCGGGCTCCATCTCGCTCGCGCTCCAACAGGAAATACGCCATGCGCTGGGCCGATTTCGGCCCAACACCAGGCAACACGCGCAACGCCTCTATCAGGCGATTAATCAGGGGGCTGGAAGACATCGGGTTAGAAAGGCAGTTTCATACCACCGGGCAGATTCATGCCTGCGGTCAGGCCAGACATGCGCTCCTGGCTTTGCTGCTCCACCTGGCGTACTGCATCGTTTACCGCGGCCGCTACCAGATCCTCCAGCATCTCTTTGTCGTCCATTACCGAGTCATCAATTTCAACCTTCTTGATGTCATGACGACCCGTCATGGAGACCTTAACCATGCCGCCACCGGACTGGCCATTCACTTCCATGTTAGCAATCTCATCCTGCGCCTTCTGCATATCTTCCTGCATCTTCTGCGCCTGCTTCATCAGGTTACCCATACCACCTTTAAACATATTGCTACCTCTTAAACCTTGGGTTGGATTGAGTTCATCTGTACCTGGGCATCAAAGGTTTCCACCATCGCCCGGACATTGGGATCGTTCTGTATCGCCAGCTCGGCCTCAGCCTGGCGCTCGGAGGCCTTTCTCGCCTCAATTTGGGAAGGGGTTTCACTATCAACCGGCCCTATCTCGGCCTTAACGCGATAGCTCTGACCATAATACTCGCTTAAGGCCTCGGCAACGCGCTCTTCAAACCCTCTATTGTGTAATTGTGCGTGAGTCTCAGCCAAATGCAACTCCAGGCTCTGAGCTTCACAGGCAACAAAAGCACTATTTAGAGCAAATTGCCTGGGCATCGCCTGTAGAGGCAAGGCGGCAACCACATCCGCCCATGTCTCGGCTGACAGGGCAATCACCTGTGATGGCTCTATGTTTGCATCCATCTCCGTGTGAGTTGTTTCATCTAAGGCATCTACCGCCTGGGCAGCCGCTTCCACTATCGGGTCTGCAGCGGGAGGTTCGGGCACAGGTTCGGCGGCAGCCGGAGACGCCATTTGCTCTGGCTCTGTGGGTTGCGTTTGAGCTGGAACCTCTTCATCGGGTAATTCAACCGAAGCAGGCACCTCTTTACTCGCTGAACTGGGAGCCACCTCATGTGAAGGCGGCGGAGTCTCGCCCTGTGGTTCCTGAACAGTTGTCGCAGCCAGCGCGGCCTTCGCCTGCTCTACAGGCGATGCTACTCTGGCGGCTTCAGGCTTTCCCGGCGCACTTCCTCCTTCAGAGGAGCGAGCCGCCGGCGCAGCACCCGCAGCCGGTCTAAATGCCAGCATGCGTAGTAGCACCATCTCGAACCCACCACGGGCATCCGGCGCCAAAGGCAGGTCTCTGCGGCCGGTTAAAGCGATTTGGTAATAGAGTTGAACATCTTCAGGGCTTAATTGCTGAGCAAAGGCGGCCAGGCGCTCACGCTCACCAATATCACCAACCTCCGCTTCGGGAACCGTCTGCAGGATCGCTATATTATGTAAGGCACTGATTAACTCGGCCAGTACACCGGCAAAATCTGGAGCCTGCTGTGCCAACTGGTCAACGGACTGCAATAACAGCGAGCCGTCTGACTTACCCAGGGCTTCCAGTAGATCAAATACCTGCCCTCGGTCTATGGTGCCAAGCATGGCCCGGACTTCCGCGTCTTTTAACTCACCACCAGCAAAAGCAATCGCCTGGTCCAGCAGGCTCAGGGCATCACGCATGCTGCCATCGGCCGCCTGGGCCAACAGAGACAGTGCACTCTCATCAAATGGAATGGATTCCTGCTCTAGTATGTATTGCAGATGCGGCACAATCTGCTCACGCTGCATCCGCTTAAGACTAAACTGCAAACAGCGCGACAAGATGGTCACAGGCAGTTTCTGAGGGTCCGTCGTCGCCAGCAGGAATTTTACATGAGGAGGCGGCTCTTCCAGGGTCTTTAACAAGGCGTTAAAGCTGTGACCCGAGAGCATGTGCACTTCATCGATCAGGTAAACCTTAAACCGGCCACGGGTCGGCGCATACTGGACGTTATCCAGTAACTCGCGGGTATCCTCGACCTTGGTACGAGAGGCCGCATCCACTTCGATCAAGTCAACAAAGCGACCTTCATCGATTTCACGACAGGTGTTACAGACGCCACATGGCGTAGAGCCAACCCCCTCTTCACAGTTTAAGGATTTAGCAAAGATGCGGGCAATCGTGGTCTTACCAACACCGCGTGTGCCAGTAAACAGATAGGCGTGATGTAGACGATCATTATCCAGCGCATTAATCAACGCTCGCAGGACATGATCCTGACCAACCATTTCACGGAAATTATGTGGGCGCCATTTGCGCGCAAGAACCTGATAACTCATTGTTTTATCGTTGTATTAATCGCTTGAGGTCAAACAAGGAGTCTATCGTACCAGAGTTAAGGGGAAAATGGGTGGCAACTCACACCAGCCTTACCTCGGCACCCGACATCACCGCTGCGGCTGCTCCCTTCCGGGCCTGACCGGGTTCACGGATCATCGTTGCGAGGGGGCCAATGCGAGTCGCCATTGAACCGGTATACATCGCTCTATAGCGAGAGGCAGGCAGTCTACCTGCCCCCCTTCGAAGAATCAACCAATCAAATATCAACTCCGCGTTGCAACTATGACGTGTCTGGTATATTCTACCGCGCTCTTGAGTTGGGCCGCTTTCAGCGCCGGCTGAAGATAGTTTTGGAGAGATGGCCGAATGGTCGACCGAATGAGTTATTCGGGACGGCTGAAAGCCGACAAGACGCACGCCAATATTAAAAGGTGCGCAACGCTGAAGAAGGTAACTTCATCGGTAACAATCAGTTTTGGAGAGGTGGCCGAGTGGTCGAAGGCGCACGCCTGGAAATATGTCTCTTATACAAATATGA
>JABURU010000308.1:3097-5456 GCA_014762485.1 Gammaproteobacteria bacterium
GTATCGAGGGTTCGAATCCCTCCCTCTCCGCCAATCAACCCATTGAAACTCATAGAGATTTTATTCCTTAAGTGCTAAATGGGAAGGATTTGGGAACATTACCGGGAACAAAAAACGGCAGAACGCCGTTTAACACCCTAATATAGCGATTACAGGCCCAGTCTAGACTCTGCAGTAGCCACCATATCTTTCGCATCTTCATCTATCCATTTACCGTATCGGCGCCTGATCATCTCGACGCTGGTTCCTGTTTGTTTTGATATCCATTCAATCGGCATGTTGGCCGTTAACATCTGACTGATGTAAGTGTGTCGGCACTGGCCAGGCCCACGGTAACGAACGCCGACTTTCTCCAGGTGATATTTAAAGAAGCGATCACGCAGACGGAAATCATCATAGTGTGGCTCACCGGTGTGCGTATTCATAAAGATAAAATGTAACTTCTCTTTTTTAATGGTCCGGTTATCTCGCGCCTTTATCTCAACAGTAAACGGATCTAGATGGCCAGTGAGATCCCATTGCCTCTGCAGTGCTTCCCTGGCCGGTGCGATTAACTCATGCACGCGCATTGAGCGTTTTGTTTTTGTTGCCTTGAATTGTCCTCTTACCCTGGCGCGCTGGAATTTAATAAGCCCTTTATCGAGGTCAATAACATCCTCCCAGGCGATCGCGATGGCCTCGCTCACCCTGGGCCCCGACCAGGTCATAAACTGGATAAGGTTTAACTCCTGCCAGCGATTGTTCCTCGGCTCGGTCGCGACTATTTTTTTTATCTCGTCTTTTGTGAATGGATCCGGATCATCATCGTCCGGCAGTTCTATCTTTATGCCTGCCGTCGGGTCTGGCACTCCTGGGTACCTGGTGCGATAAAAGGCATAGGTCATACGCAAGAGAGCCACCACGTCCTTGATGGTCTTCGAGGCCAGTTTATCCAGGTCTTTACTTATCCATGTTTCAACGTCAACGCGGTCCACCTGGTTTACGACTTTATCACCAAGATGCGGCTTTATATGGCTATCTATTTTATTTTTATAACCACGAAAGGTGGAGTCAGATACCCGGCGCTCCTTTATATCCAGGAGGGTATCAAGCCAGTAATCGAGTCGGCTGTCTTGAAGGTTTTTAGATTCAGGAAACTGTCTAGCATGGTCATAGGTACCGGCTTTTATCTCGTGCCGTATTTGCGCGACCATCCTTTCTGCATAGGCTCTGTTATCAGGCGTATCATCCAGATCCAGGGTCTCCCTGATAAGTTCACCTTTATAACGGAAATATACGCGGATCTTCTTTCCACGAACCTCGACACCATTCGCCATTTGTAAAATGCCTTTAAATAATGTAAATATAATTTACAGATAATAACAAAGGAGCCACAGGATATGGCAATGATTAAATGCAAAGAATGCGGGCAGGATATATCCAACTCTGCCAAGACCTGCCCCCACTGCGGCGTCACACGGCCAGCCGGTCAAAAATCGCTATTACAAAAGCTCGCCTCGCTGGTATGGGGATTAGTGATATTTGTCATCGTGATCACCTGGCTAGGTAGTAATGATGAAGAGACAACCAACTCCGGTACCGGAACGGCTGGCACAGCTGCAGTCACTACTCCAACTTATACAAAGGCCCAGCTCGATGCTGTTTTATCCGAAGTAAGATCCGAGCCGAAAGTTATCGCAGCCTCCTGGAACAATGAAACTACAGCCTCACTGCTTGCGAGTGTGGTTGATGATGGAACGAATAGAAAAGGCTATGCAGAGTATCTCTGTTTAGTGATGGCTGAACATGGAGTAAAAGGTGGCATCGTTCGCGTGATGGCATCCCATGAAAAGTGGAAGGAACTGGGAAAGGCCTGGTGTTCTTAACAATGTAAAAAGGAGTTTAATATGCCTAAAGTAAATCCAACACATGCCGCTGATTCAAGCGTATACCACAATAACAGCAGCTGTACCGAACGAAACAATATCGAGACACGCAATAAAAGAGATGGTACCGGGGGAAAAACACTTTGCTCTCACTGTGCCAGATTGAACCGAGAGGGAAAATAGAAAAGGGGCGTAAGCCCCTTTTTTAACACCACCCTGCTCGCTTGCCGCCATCATAAGGCCTGGCATGGCCATACAAGATTAATAACTCGGCCAGGCTTCTATTATCGACATAGACATCTGCCAATAGTCGAAAGTACTTACCTCGGCGCACGTTGCGCAGTTCGATCACCTTGGCATCACGCAGAACCTTCACCGTGAACTGCTTGGCCTGCCTGGCCGATGGCTTCTCTTTCTGACACTTACCACGGATCTCCGGGGCGTCGACACCGTTCACACGCACCGGTGCCCGCTTACCGACGATCGCCGGCCAG
>JABURU010000006.1 GCA_014762485.1 Gammaproteobacteria bacterium
CCCTCGGCACTGAATTGACGTTTTGTGTCGGGGTGGGCGAACAGTACCTTGAGCTCCGAGCCAAAGATGATCTTGCCATTGGCCTCGGTCCAGTACAGTGGCTTGACGCCGAAGCGGTCACGCACCAGCATCAGCCGATCGTGTTTTTGATCATACAGGGCAAAGGCAAATTCACCGCGCAAATGGGGGAGCATATCCTCCAGCCCGTAGCGAGGGTAGAGGTGCAACACCATCTCCGAATCACTCTTGGTCTGGAAGCGTGCTCCGTCCAGGGTCAGCTCGGCGCGTATACGCTTGTAGTCATAAAACTCGCCATTGTGAGCCAACAGGAGATTGTCATCCTGTGAGCGGAAGGGCTGGCGCGAGCGCTCTTCATTGAGATCGATAATAGATAACCGGGCATGAGAGAAGCCCACGCCCTGATCGTCAATGATTTGATAACCAAAGCCATCCGGACCGCGATGGTGTTGGATGGCTGCCATATTGACCAGCAGTTGTGGTTCGATGTTGTCAGAAGGATTGCTATGAAAAATACCTGCTATACCGCACATGAAAAATACAATGACCTTTTAGATATTCAGAAATTTAAAAACGGACGATACTGGACATTAGCGCCATACGTATAAAGACGGCACCACGCGCCTGGGCGAAATACCAGTTGTGATCGGTATCATCCAGATCGGTGGAGAGTTCCTCTCCACGCGCCAGGGGGTGGAGGATGATGGCCCCTTTCTTAAGGGGCGAGTCGATACTTAGTTTGTATTCCAGGCCATGCTCTTCATAACTGTTGCCGACCCAGGTGATGGCATTGATGTAGACGATGTCCATCTGTGGCAGCTCTTCGTCCATATCGTTCGTCACGCGTATCTTGTGTCCTTCCTTTTCCAGCTCTTCTCGCTGGCCTTCACTAAAGGGCTCCTTGGCGTTGCAGATAATTACCACCTCATGCAGGGCGTTACTGAAACGCGACAATAATAGCAACAGGCTACGCACGGTGCGCATGCGCGCCGGGTGACCAATAATCGCGATACGAATCTTGTCCTTGTCTGCGACCTCTTCAGCCATCAGCTGGGGGCGCCATTTGAAGATGGCAAACATGTCTGCCAGGGCCTGGGTGGGATGTTCATCGGTACCGTTACCGGCGTTAATGATGGGAATACGCAGGCTCTCAAGCATGTCGTATATCGCATCACTATTGGAGTCGCGCAGCACTACTACATCACCGTAGTGATTCATCATCTCACCGACATCCTTTAATGATTCACCCTTGGCGATGCCCGTGGTGGAG
>JABURU010000288.1 GCA_014762485.1 Gammaproteobacteria bacterium
GATGTCGAAGGTCTCACTGGAAGACGTTAGTGAGCACATGGTATTAGTCGGCCTGGCTGGTCCTGACAGCCATAAGCTGTTAACACAAGCCGTTGATCAGGCGCCAAATGATGACTATCAGACTAATATTACGGATACATTATGTTCATACAAATTACCCGGTAGCGTAAACCGTTATATGTTATTAGGTCTTACAGAGAAGATGAAAATTATTTGGGAAAGCCTGGCCAAAGATACAACGGAGGCGAATACCTCCAGCTGGAAACTAAGCGATATACGTGCAGGCATACCACATATAAGCACTGATACGGTTGAGGCATTTGTTCCACAAATGGTCAACTTGCAGATCGTTAACGGTGTAAACTTCAAAAAAGGATGTTATCCAGGTCAGGAAGTCGTTGCCCGCATGCAATATTTGGGAAAACTTAAACGCCGTATGTATCGCGCAGTTATTAGTGATGAATCATTAATGCCAAAAGCCGGTGATGAAATCTATTCACCAGAATCTTCCAGTGGTCAAGGCGCAGGTAAGGTTGTTAATGTAGAACGATCCCCGCAGGGTGGCTATGAGCTGCTATCGGTGATGGAAATAAAAAGCGCTGAAGCAAGTGGTTTAAAATTAGCTAACGAGAACGGTCCGGATATTAAACTAACTGATTTACCCTATGCGTTTGATGCAGCATAAATAAAGGGAGCAAACGCTCCCTTTATTATTTATCTAATTAAAAGCAAATGAATTTATTAAGCCAAACCACGCTTTAAATCATTCTTAATATCTTCTACAGACTCCAGTCCAACAGCCACACGTATCAGCCCTTCCGTGATCCCGGCTTGTGCCTTATCTTCATCCGATAAACGTCCATGTGTAGTGGTAGCTGGATGGGTAATGGTGGTTTTGGCATCCCCCAGGTTGGCCGTAATAGAGCATATTTGAGTGTTATTAATGATCTTCCATGCCTGCGCTCTTCCTCCTTCAACCTCAAAGGAGACAACACCACCAAAACCGCTTTGCTGACGCCTGGCCAGTTCATGTTGTGGGTGAGATTCTAAGCCAGGATAGTTTACCGTCTTCACGCCAGGCTGCTGTGCTAGCCAGCTTGCCAGTTTTAATGCATTTCGTGAATGCGCCTGCATACGGATATTTAATGTTTCCAGGCCTTTTAGAAATATCCACGCATTAAATGGGCTCATGGTTGGGCCAGCACTGCGTAAGAAACTGTATACATCAGCCATTATTTCTTCACTGCCAATCACGGCCCCACCGATGGCTCTACCCTGGCCATCCAGGTATTTAGTTGCAGAGTGGATGACAATATCCGCCCCCTGTTTTAGGGGTTGTTGCAGTGCCGGGGTGCAGAAACAGTTATCTACAACCAGTAAACACCCCTTGCTCCTGGCTATCTTTGCCAGGGCCTCAACGTCTACTATTTGTGTTAATGGGTTAGATGGTGTTTCCAGGAATAGTAATTTTGTTTCTGGCCGTATTGCAGCCTCCCATTCACTAAGGTCGGATAGATCCACATAGCTGGTTTCTACCCCAAACTTGGCCATAAAGTTGTTAAACAGCACAACCGTGGTACCAAATACAGCGCGTGATGAAACTATATGATCTCCGGACTTCAGCAAGCCCATGCAGGTGCTTAAGATAGCCGCCATTCCCGAAGCCGTTGCAACACAACGCTCACCACCTTCCATTGCGGCCAGCCGCTGTTCAAAGGTGCGTACGGTAGGATTGGTAAAACGCGAATAGATGTTACCAGGCTCATCACCAGAGAAACGGGCTGCAGCATGTTCAGCACTGTCAAAAACAAAACTGGAGGTGGGGAAAATCGCCTCGGAGTGTTCACCTTCATTGGTACGTGACTGGCCTGCACGTACAGCAATGGTTTCAATATCGTACTCATCCCAATTCATCGGGCTCTCCTGAAAATAGAGTGTCATTTCCGGCGGGCACAAAAAAACCCGCTATCAGCTGGAGCCAAAGCAGGTTTTTTCTCGACCTCTTTAGCTGAATTTGTTTAGCGCCCGCAAGCTGATATCAAATCGGCGCTTTTGTTCAGATTAGTCGAAATAAACGTCGACTGTCAACTCCTAGCTGGCATTGTAAAGATTAACCAGGCCCTCTCGCACATTCAGCTCCTCTCGAGCTTCCTTTGCGGCATCGTTGCGAAAGTCCTCCAGGTGCTTGAGATATTCATCGGTTACATCATCGGTAACGTAATCACCGTTAAAGCAGGAGCAATCAAATTTTTCTACCTGGGAGTCTTTATCCCAGTGTACCGCCTCGATCAGATCATCCAGATCCTGGTATACCAGCCAGTCGGCACCAATCGCTTCCGCGATCTGTTTTTCATCGCGGTCATGTCCTATTAGCTCATTCACAGAAGGCATATCGATGCCATAAACATTTGGGTGTCTAACCGGTGGCGCTGCAGAGGCAAAGTAAACCTTGTTGGCACCACTATCTCGCGCCATCTGTATGATCTGCTTGGAGGTTGTTCCACGTACGATGGAATCATCGACCAGCAGAACGTTTTTACCTTTAAATTCCAGCTCGATGGCATTGAGTTTTTGGCGAACAGATTTCTTACGCTGTGTCTGGCCAGGCATGATAAAGGTTCGGCCAATGTAGCGATTTTTTATAAAACCTTCACGGTACACAACACCCAGTTCATAACTAAGTTGCAAGGCAGAGGTTCGACTGGTATCCGGAATAGGAATTACTACATCAATATCATGATCGGCAAAGACTCGTTTAATCTTGCGTGCCAGGGTCTCCCCCATGCGTAAACGAGCCTTGTATACAGAGATACCATCAATCAGTGAATCAGGACGAGCAAAATAAACGTGCTCAAAGATACACGGACTATAGGTTGCTTTATCCGCACACTGCTGAATGAATATCTCGCCCTGCATGTTAATGAATACCGCTTCACCGGGCTTCACATCGTCGATTAATTCAAAGTCGAGAACATCAATGGCAACACTTTCAGAGGCAATTATGTATTCTGTGCCGTTTTCCGTTTCTCTCTTACCGTATACCAGTGGACGAATTCCATTGGGATCGCGGAAACCGACGATGCCATAGCCGGTAATCATCGCTACTACGCCATAAGCCCCTTTGACGCGCTTGTTTACCCCTTTAATGGTTGCGAAGACATCCTTTTCATTAATTTCCAGCTTTCCCATCTTCTGCAATTCATCGGCCATCACATTGAGTAATACCTCAGAGTCAGAATCGGTATTTACATGGCGCAAACCATCTTTGAATAATTCTTCTTTAAGTTTAGTGGAGTTAGTCAGGTTGCCGTTATGAGCAAGTGTGATGCCATAAGGTGAGTTAACATAAAATGGCTGCGCTTCAACGGAAGATGAGTTTCCAGCCGTAGGATAGCGCACATGCCCTATTCCCATATTGCCAGGTAGACGTAACATATGATGAGTGTTGAATACATCACGTACCAGTCCATTTTCCTTGCGCAGGTAAACCCGATCATTCTCACAGGTAGCGATACCAGCAGCGTCCTGGCCACGATGTTGTAAAACGGTAAGACCATCAAATATGGACTGGTTTACAGGAACTTTGGCAACTATGCCGATAATGCCACACATAACTAAATGCTATACCTTTAAAAAATGAACCGCTAGAAAACAATTTTTTGTGCCACTCCATCTGGCAACCAGTCCCTGACCCACTCTGCTATGCCTTGAAAGAATGGCATAAAATAGGATTCTTTCCACCAGTCATCTTGTGGCATCGGTGTTAATGCCATCAAGGTGATCAAAATAACCGCTATTACCACCCCGCGCCCGGCACCAAAAAAAATGCCGATGGTGCGATCTGTACCGGACAGCCCCGCTCGCTCTACTAGATCGACGAGTAGGTTGCTGGCAGCAGAAGACAGCATCATGGTAATAACAAATAAAACTACAAAAGATAAAATCATGCGCACCGAAGGGATATCGATCATATCCACCAACAGTTCAGCCATTAAAGCGGCAAATGAACTGGCCACCCAGAATGAGAGTATCCAGCCAATCATCGATAAGGCTTCACGTACAAAGCCTCTCATCAGGCTGATCGATACAGAAATACCGATAATGAGAATAAAGGTGTAATCAATCCAGGTCATACAGCCCTACATCAGCCCTGAAGTTAACTTTGTATAAGTTGCTAATTTTAGCAAAGCAGCTCATCTAACTAAACGATTATTTATGCTTTAACACAAGGCCATCAATACCCATGCGTTTTTTAATCGTCGTAGCGAGTGATTTAGCCTTGGCGCTGCTGGTTTCGGGACCTACGCGTACTCGGTAGCGGGTTCCAGATTTACTGCTATAAGCCTCGACAAAGGCCGCGAACTGCTTTTTACGTAGCTTGTTCTGGAGGTTCAGGGCATTTTTCTTGCGGCTAAAGCTTCCCACCTGTACCACCCAGCCTTGCAGGCTGGCAAGGCGTGACTCGGGGGTTGATGTGTCTGGAGCGGCTTCGATAGCGGGCTTTTGTGTCTTGGATTTGGGCTTTTCCGGGGCTGGAGCGGCTTCAGGCCGAGCCTCGGGAGAGTCTTCCTTTACTGGTATGACGCTAATCGGCTTTTGCTGCGGGCGTGGAGGGATCGGTTTAATCGGGATAATTTCCGTTTTGCGCTCAGGCTTAGGAGGAATATTGCTAGTGATGATCGGGGTATTCAGCGTCTCGGGCCCTTTGAGCAGCATAGGGATAAATATGACAGCTAGAGATACCAGCACAATGGCGCCTATCATGCGCTGCTTAAGGCGTTTTTCCTCCACACTCATCCCCTATTTGTATTCGGTGTTCATTATACGGTTTGTTTGAGTATTTCTGCCACTGTATAAAAGGAGCCGAATATGATGATTCGGTCGTATTGCTCGGCTGATTGCCGGGCTAGTTCAGCTGCAGCGGTAACACTTTCGCATATATCGATAGGAATTTCATTACACGCCGATGAACAGGCGGAGGCCAGCTCTACTGCACTGGCTCCTCGGGCGACACCTAATGGGGCCAGGTACCAGTGATCAACGTGTGCGCAAAGCTCACTAAATACGCCTGACATATCTTTATCCGCTAACATGGCAACCACCGCATGAGTTTTACCTCTGGCTGGATGTTTTGCCATGTTTTCTGCCAGTTGACGAGCGGCATGAGGGTTATGGGCAACATCGACAATTTGCTCAGGCTCTGCGGTTCCAATACGCTGCATCCTGCCGGTTAACTTTACCCCCAGTAGCCCATGGCGAATATCCGACTGGCTAACGGGCAGCGAGTCCTGTAGATATTCAATGGCAGTAATCGCCCCGGCCGCATTCTGTATTTGTATATCACCAAGCAGTGCCGGAATAGGCCTGTCTCTTATAACCATCT
>JABURU010000321.1 GCA_014762485.1 Gammaproteobacteria bacterium
GTGCCGCCAACTGTTCGATAGAAGTAAACACCTGGGCATGGGAGCCTATCTCCGTGGCCACTTCGGACAGTGCCCAATTCATACCATCGGCCTGGTAGAGAAAAACTTCATCCGCCAGTTGCAGTGAAGTCGCCAGGGTGGCTTTATGCACCCCCATACGCATGGTATTGGAGCGTGGCTCCAGCAAGGCGATGACACGAGCCTGGCCAACCTGGTCACGCAGGCCCTGCAATGTCGTGGCGATCGCCGTAGGATGATGAGCAAAATCATCATACACACGTATACCGCCAAGCTCACCACGCAACTCCATGCGGCGGCGTACGTTAACAAACGTCCCCAGCGCATCAATCGCGTGATTAACTGGCACCCCGGCGTGACGGGCCGCGGCTATCGCGGCAAGGCCATTACTGACATTATGATCTCCGATCAACCCCCAGCCAACGGTGCCCTGCAACTCACCCTGCCAGTAGATCTCAAATGCCGAACCATCGGCTTTGCATTTACGCGCCTGCCAACCATCTGATTCCGATACATCGCTGCTTACCTGAAATAACTCCTGCTGGCTCCAGCAACCCATCTCCAGCATATGCTTAACATTGGTATCATCCGCCGGGCATACCACCAGGCCTTGCGCAGGCACAGTACGAATCTGATGGTGAAACTGACGCTCTATATCCGCCAGACTGTCAAAGATGTCGGCGTGATCAAACTCGAGATTATTGACCACCAGGGTACGCGGACGGTAATGCACAAATTTTGACCGCTTGTCGAAAAAGGCCGTATCGTACTCATCCGCCTCGACAACAAAAAACGGTAGCTCTCCGGCGCGCGCCGAGACACCGAAGTTTTGCGGCACCCCCCCGATCAGAAACCCGGGGTTCAAACCAGCATACTCCAAGATCCAGGCCAGCATGCTGGAGGTCGTCGTCTTACCGTGAGTACCAGACACCGCCAACACCCAGCGCCCCTGGAGAATATGCTCGGCCAGCCATTGCGGCCCTGAGGTATAGGGCAAGCCTCGATTGAGCACAAACTCCACCATAGGATTACCACGTGACATGGCATTACCTATCACCACCATGTCCGGTTCGCTATCCAGATGGGCAGGCTCATAACCTTCCATTAAGGTAATGCCCTGCTCTTCCAGCTGGGTACTCATCGGCGGGTATACATTGGCATCCGAGCCACTGACCTCATGCCCCATCTCTCTTGCCAGTAAGGCGATGCCACCCATGAAGGTGCCGCAAATCCCCAGGATATGAATATGCATTTGATTCTAACTCCCCGTGCTACCCTGCAGCATGCCCACCGCCATAATCACCACCATAAAATAAAGGAAGGTCATGCCTAAACCACCGGCAAAAGTAATCTCAAAGGTATGCCGAAAGATGTGGGCCGAGACGATATACCCCCAGATAAACAGCAACACACTGGAACTGGATAACAAGGATTCCAGCCCGAGAGCCTGGCCCAATATCAATGCCAGTAATATGCCCACGGCACTGATGATGACATCACTGCCTAATAACGCTGAGGCACTCTGCTCAAAGCGAGCCAGTTTATTACTTAACAACAGTGCAACACGGATGAAGGCGACCGTCACCAGCAGACTGGCCAGCTCCATATACAGGGCATGTATCAGGTTCGAAAAGGCACTGCCGTAGAGCGTACCTACCAACAGGTGCATCAACAAAACCCACGGCAGGATACTTTTCCCGGCAGGTATATCTTGCGGCCCATCACGTAATAGACAGATATACCAAAGCGTTCGTATCAATTGCAGCAATGTCTTTCCTGGCTGTTTACATCGGCATACATAATACATGGTAAACTCGGCACAGACACTTTTTACCCTGGCGAACGAATGTCATACCTATATATCGAAACCGAATCTGCGTTACAAGAGTTATGCGCTCAACTAAGCCATAGCAACTGGATTACCCTGGACACCGAATTCATTCGTGAAGAGAGTTATTATCCACAGCTATGCCTGGTTCAAGTAGCCAACGAAGAAGTGGTTGCCTGCATCGATCCCATCGCCATCACCGATCTATCGCCACTGCATGCGCTGCTACACAACCCAAAGATTACCAAGGTACTGCATGCCGCGCGCCAGGATCTGGAAATCTTCTGGCAATTATCCGGTCAGGTCCCGGCGCCGATTTATGATAGCCAGATTGCCGCAGCACTGTTAGGGCAGGGCGAGCAAATCGGATACGGCAACCTGGTCCAGCTCATGCTCAACATCGAGCTGGACAAGGCGCATAGTCGTACTGACTGGTCACAACGCCCCCTGAGCCCGGAACAGCTTGAATATGCCGCTGACGATGTACGGCATTTGCGCGAAATCTATAAACAACAAATCGTCGAGCTGGAAAAATTGCAACGCCTGCCGTGGCTCAATGAAGACTTTGACCTGCTAACCGATACACAGCTTTATGACCCTCCCAGCGAAGACAGCTGGCGCCGCATCAAGGGCAACCAGCGCCTGAAAGGTGAACAACTGGCTATCCTGCAACTACTAGCAAAGTGGCGAGAGGATCTGGCGAGAGAGCGTAACCGTCCTCGCCGCTGGATTCTAGCCGATGAAGTGCTCATAGAGATTTGTCGCCTGCGGCCACTAAGTACTGATAAACTAAAACGTATGCGCGGCCTGAATGATAAAAAGTTACAGCAGTACGGCCAAACCATTATATCCCTGGTGGAACAGGCCAAGCGCCTGCCCAAAGGACAATGGCCTATCCTGGAAAACCGTAACAAGCTCAATATCCAGCAGGAAGCCACGCTGGATGTAGTACAGGGCATGCTCAAACTATGTGCTCATAATCATAAAATCAGCCCCAACAGCCTGGCGACGCGCAAGGAACTGGAGGCGTTTATGTTGCAACAGGAGTCACCATTGCGGCATGGCTGGCGGCATGAGCTGTGCGGACAAAGCATCGAAAAATTGCTATCTGGTGAGCTCTGTATCACCATAGCTGAAGGTAAAATAACAACCGCAACCGGATGATGGCACAAGCGCCCAATAATCATTATCCCTGGCGTCAAGGAAACCGCTTTCGCCTGCTCTACGATGGCATTGCCTTCTACCCGGCCATGCTGGAGGCCATACAACAGGCACAGGACTACATTCTGCTGGAGATGTACCTGATCGAGTCTGGAGAAATTGCCGAGCAATTTATTCAGGCCCTGCAGGAGGCAGCTAATCGTGGTGTTCGTATCTATATCATTATCGACGATCTGGGCAGCATTCATTTTCACGCCCATGATCGTCTCCGCCTCCAGTCCCCCAATATTCAACTCTATATCTATAACCCGCTCCGCCTCCGCCGCTGGTTGACCAACGTCTACCGTGATCACCGCAAACAACTCACAGTAGATGGACGCATCACCTTTACCGGCGGCATGGGTATATCGGATGTGTTTTATCAGGGTCATGAAAACCCCTGGCGAGAAACCGTGTTACAGATTGAAGGCGAGATGATCAATGACTGGCAGCAATTATTTATCCAGCAGTGGCAGCACTGGATGGGAGAGACTATTGTCACCCGTGCAGCCCTGGCGCTTGCTGAGCAACAGAAGGGACGGCTATTATCGACCCGAGGCGGTGATCGGCTGGAGCTCAAGCGCTCGCTAATACAGCAAATTCGTCGTAGCCAGTCTCGTATCTGGATCACTACTGCTTACTTCATGCCTTCACGTAAGGTTCGACGCGAATTACGGCTAGCGGTTCAGCGCGGGGTCGATGTACGACTGCTTTTACCCGGCCATCATACCGACCATCCCTCGGTACGATATGCCGGCCGACGCTACTACCGTAAATTATTAGAAGGCAAGGTTCGTATCTTTGAATATCAACCCAGCTTCATTCACGCCAAGGTCATTATCTGCGATGACTGGCTCACGGTAGGTTCAGCCAATTTTGATCGCTGGTCATTTCGCTGGGCACTGGAAGCAAATCAGGAAATTGACTCGCCGTTATTTTCCCAGCAGGCAGCTCAACAGTTCCTGCTGGATCAAAAAGCCGCTAATGAAATACACTTGCATGACTGGCTAAACCGCTCACTCTGGCAACGTATGCATGAGTGGCTATGGGGAAGAGTAGATCGCATAATGGAATTTACCCATAAACGCTCCCATTTGGCCCGCAAGAACCCTTACCGAAGAAAATAGCCTATATGGGCAGCTCAAGATGTGGCGAAAAGTTGTCGATAGCATCTCACTACAATGAATAAACGGTTCTCATTATAGAGTCTATAGTTGGAGTCAAACTCAGAGACAGGCTATAGTGAGGGCAGTGCATACGAAGAGAACAACAATGCAGCGTATTATTACCACGGTTTTGCTTACCCTCGGTTTTACACTTCCCGCCCTGGCAGATGTCCCCAAGGCACTGGTATTTCCCCAGCCCTCTGCAGAAGTGGCACACCTTTGTCAGTCTATAACGGCACTTCTGGCCAGTACCGGCAAAGAGTTAGAAGAGAAGCTGGGTAAGGCGGACAAAGTTGAAAAAGTACCGATGACAAACCGTCATGATCCCAAGGCCAAGGATTCACGCAATATGTACCGTTATAGTGATGGCATGGTTTCCATCTATACGGTACCCAAGATGAACGCCAGCTATCTGGAAGCGGCAATATTTACACAAAACTTCTGGCCCGACAGTATCCCGAGCTACATCGGAAAAACCGCGGCGCAAATAAAGCAGCTACTGGGTAAGCCAGATGAAGTCGACAATGAGCGCATCGCTTATTACTGTTCTTATGAAACCAATGACAGCATTAATTTCCTGTTGAAGGAACAGCGTGTTTACCGCATGGTGCTAAGAAATATTATTGAATAAGTGATTAATCGACTTTACGACGTTTATAGATATTCATACACGGTCGTTCGATCAGCATATAAAGTATATAACTAAATTTCATACTAAATAGCACACCTAGTCCGGCCGCCATCATCGCTGTGCTTACTGATAGCTCTGTCAGCTCCAGTTTTCCATCCAGTATCACATAATATGCAACCGCCAAGAATGGTATATGGAATAAATACATCGAGTAAGCCGACTGGGCAACGGGGTACCAGATGCGTAACGACAGCAGCCAGTTTAACTAGGCTTAGAGAAAACAGATTGCGGTACCAGGCAAGGTAATGCATATGCTGTACAGGATCATGCGGCAAGTTGGGATTAAAGCTGGAGACAGAAGTCACCTTCCAGATCACCCACATGGAAACAAGCGCCAGCGCACTCCACCAAACCGCATAACGTTGTAGTAAAGTTCTTACTCTGTCCGAATGGTAGTAATAAAGATAGGCCATCATCATACCGATGATGAGCGGCCCCATACGAGTTGTATATTCAACAAAACTGAAGCTGCCAACGAACACCACAGTGACGAAGACAGAGGATATAGAGAAGATAAAAAAAAAAAAACAAA
>JABURU010000294.1 GCA_014762485.1 Gammaproteobacteria bacterium
GTCACCGGCAAAATCACTTACCAGACCACCGGCTTCCTTGATGATTAATGCGCCAGCGGCCATATCCCAGGGATTAAGGCCTATTTCCCAGAAACCATCGATGCGGCCGGCGGCTACATAGGCCAGGTCCAGGGCCGCAGAACCGGGGCGGCGTATACCGGCGGTCATTGGGAAAAGGGACTTAAACATCTCCAGGTAGGCATCCAGGTGGTGCTGCGCCTTGAAAGGAAAGCCTGTACCCAAAAGTGCGCCATCCAGGCTGGTGCGTTTGGTGACGCGGATGCGACGACCATCTAACTGGGCACCGCCACCGCGTGATGCGGTAAATAACTCCTGACGTACGGGATCATAAACCACCGCATGTTCCAGCTTACCCTGATGCTTCAGGGCGATGGATACGGCAAATTGAGGGAACCCGTGTAGGAAGTTGGTCGTGCCATCTAGAGGATCAATGATCCACTGGTACTCTTTACCACCATGTTCACCACTCTCTTCGGCGATGAAACCGTGGTCTGGATATGTCTTGCTGATGGTATAAATAATCTCTTGTTCTGCCTGGCGATCGACCTCGGAGACAAAATCATTTTGTGCCTTGGTTTCAATATTGAGGCGGTCGAGACGATCCATAGATCGGACGATCACATTGCCAGCGCTGCGTGCGGCGCGCACGGCGATAGTAAGCATGGGGTGCATGTGGACTCCAAAACATCAGCAAGTTGAAAAAGAACGAGGCACATAGGCCTTTAAAGCACGCTATTCTAGCAGTTGCGCACGGAAAGTATATAAAGTGTTTGTAAAAAAGGCGTAGCGATGCCTTTCGTGTTCGTGGGAAAATGGCCTTTTAGCTATAGCTGGCGCCTATGAATTTCAATAATATCCGTATCGTTCTGATCCATACCACGCACCCTGGCAATATTGGTGCTGTTGCCCGGGCGATGAAAAATATGTGTTTATCCCGCCTTTATCTGGTTAATCCCAGAGAATTTCCCTCATCCGAGGCGACGGCACGGGCATCTGGTGCCGATGATGTGCTCGCTAATGCGGTGGTCTGTGATAGCCTGGATCAGGCGCTGGAAGGGTGTGCCACGGTATATGGCACCAGTGCCCGGTTAAGAACCATCCGTTGGCCACAAAGTGATCCGCGCCAGGCCGCGGAACAAGTCGCGGTGGAAAGTGAGCAGTCACAGGTAGCGATATTATTTGGGCGTGAGCACTCGGGTCTGACCAATGAAGAGCTGGAACGTTGCCACTATTTATTAAATATCCCGGCTAACTCGGAATATAGTTCATTGAATATCGCCGCCGCCTGCCAGGTGGTGTGTTATGAGCTGATGATGGCATCTTCTCTCAGTGGGGGCGAAACATCACAGGAGCCAGAAGATGAGTTGGCAACGGCCGACGAAGTTGAAGGTTTTCATCAACACCTGGAAGAAACGTTGATCAAGCTGGAATACCTGGATCCAGAGAATCCCAGGCAACTGACTCGACGCCTGAGACGGCTCTATCACAAGGCCAGGCTGGAGAAGATGGAGATCAATATCCTGCGAGGAATCCTTAAGGCGACACAAAAATGGATTGGCAAATGCAGTGGATAAAAAAAAGCAGTAGAATAATACCTGAGAAATTAGTCAGGAATTCATAAGCATCCATGTTTGGTCGTATTCGAGAAGATATTAACTGCGTTTTTGAGCGTGACCCGGCAGCCCGTTCAGCCTGGGAGGTCATTACTTCCTACCCCGGGTTTCACGCGGTTTTTCATCACCGTATCAATCATTGGTTATGGACACATGGTATGTGCTGGCTGGCACGGGTCTTTGCTATGGCCAGTCGCCTGCTGACCGGTATTGAGATCCATCCCGGTGCGACGATAGGGCGCCGTTTTTTCATTGATCATGGAATGGGTGTAGTGATAGGCGAGACCGCTGAGATAGGGGATGACTGTACGCTATATCATGGTGTTACGCTGGGGGGAACCAGTTGGAAAAAAGGCAAGCGACACCCAACATTAGCCAACGATGTGGTCGTAGGGGCAGGGGCCAAAGTGCTGGGGCCGATTACCCTGGAAAGTGGCGCACGGGTGGGTTCCAACGCGGTGGTCGTCAGGGATGTACCGGAGGGGGCAACGGTGGTGGGTATTCCTGGCCGTATCGTCAAGCGGAAGGAAACCACTGAGGCCTCACGTAAGCGTGAAGACTTTGCGAAAAAGATTGGTTTTGATGCCTACGGAACTACGCAGGATCTGCCCGATCCGATCATCAATGCGGTAAACAGTATGCTGGACCATATTCACGCAATGGATAGCCGTATGGAGACCATGTGTGGTGCGCTCAAGACCCTGGGGGCAGAGGTGGCTGATCTACAGTTACCAGAGCTGCCGGACTGCAAAATAGAGCCGGATATCGATGCAGAAGCCGAGAAAAAAGTGCATGAACTTACGGATAATAGTAGTAACAAAAGTGTGAAAGCTAATACTTGACTAAATTACTCGGTAATGTACAATGACCAAGTCTAAGAACGGATTAGTGAGGGTCTTTATATGAGGCTGACAACGAAAGGTCGTTACGCGGTAACCGCGATGTTGGATCTAGCTCTACATTACGAAAATGGCCCGATTACGCTGGCGGATATTTCTGGCCGTCAGGGTATCTCATTATCATACCTCGAGCAACTGTTCTCCAAGCTGCGAAAGCATGGCCTGGTCGATAGTGCACGTGGTCCCGGTGGAGGTTATCGCTTGAGTCGTCAGGCCACAGATATTGCGGTGGTAGAGGTGATCACGGCCGTTGATGAGAAGGTGGATGCGACTCGTTGCGGTGGCAAGGGCAACTGCCAGGGTGAAGAGCGTTGTCTGACCCATGAGTTGTGGACCGATTTAAGCAGCCAGATTTATGACTTCCTGAATAATATTACTCTGGGGGAGCTGGTTGAGCGCCGAGGGGTACTGGAAGTGGCCGAGCGCCAGGAAAATCTGACGGGTACCAAGGAAGAGGCGGTTGCCAGCTTATAGTTAGCTGGATTGCCTGGCTCAGGTATCACCCTGGTGCGGAATTACCTAGATTACAATGCCTCCACGCCTCTGGATAAGAGGGTTCTGGAGGCGATGATGCCATATCTATCAGGTCAATATGGCAATGCCTCCAGTCGTCACTATGAGGGGCGAATGGCGAAACAGGCTATAGAGCTGGCACGGGAGCAGCTAGCCGCAGCGGTAAATGCGCACCCATCGCAAGTGATATTTACTAGTGGTGGTACAGAGGCCAATAATCTGGCCCTGAAAGGCTTTCAGCAAATGCATGCCGGGGCTCATATAGCATGCAGTCGTATTGAGCATGCGTCGATCATGGTGCCGGCAAAATCGCTAAAAGCAGGCGAAATTGCAGTAAATGCGCAAGGAAGGGTTGAGATTGACTCCTTACCCAAGGAAAATGGCGCTCTTGCTTCGATCATGGCGGTCAATAATGAAACCGGTGTGATTCAGGATATTAAGGCATTGGCGGAAAGGGTAAGGCATTCCGGCGGTGTGGTGCATACCGATGCGGTGCAGGCACTGGGCAAGGTCGAGGTCGATTTTGCCGCCTGGGGAGTGCAGATGATGAGCCTCTCCGGACACAAGATTTATGGCCCCAAGGGGGTTGGTGCTCTGGTGGTGGATAAAGCGATCAGTCTTTACCCCCAACTACAAGGTGGTGGCCACGAGAAAGGGCGCCGTTCGGGCACAGAAAATGTGGCGGCTATTGTCGGCTTTGGAGCCGCGGCAGAGATGATGGCAGGTGAGTGGCCTGCACGAATGAAACGGTCCATGCAGTTACGCGACCGGCTTGAACAGAATCTAAACAAATCCATGGATGAGGTTTGTATCTTTTCACAGGAAACAGAGCGTGTTGCCAACACGTCCATGTTTTCGATACCAGGGATAGATGGTGAGGCCATGCTAATGGCACTGGATGAAGCCGGTTTCGCGGTGTCCAGTGGTTCAGCATGTGATAGCAAGAGTATCGAACCCAGCCATGTTTTGATGGCGATGGGGATAGACGAACCGACTGCCCGTGGAGCGATTCGGGTTAGTTTGGGGAAGGATTCAACCGAACAGCAAGTCGATGACTTGGTTGGCGCGGTGAGTCAGGTTGCCAAAAAGCTGGGAAAACTGGCCGCAGCCTGGTGATAGGTTAAGTTATTTAGGCCATTAAATGGTCTGAACATATAGCGATGATTACGCGGAGATGAGTATGAAAACACCAATTTACATGGACTATTCTGCGACCACCCCCGTGGACCCACGGGTAGCGGAAGAGATGTGTAAATACCTCTCTTATAACGATGGCCTGTATGGTAATCCGGCATCACGCTCCCATCAGTTTGGCTGGGATGCTGAGGCGGCAGTCGAAGAGGCGCGTAAGAATGTTGCGGCATTGATCAATGCCAATCCCAAAGAGATCGTATGGACCTCTGGTGCGACAGAGTCCGATAATCTGGCGATTAAGGGTATAGCGCATTTCTATCAAAAAAAGGGTAAACACATTATCACCAGCATGACTGAACACAAGGCGGTACTGGATACCTGCCGTCAGCTGGAGCGCGAAGGCTTTGAAGTAACCTATTTGCAGCCGGAAGATAATGGCCTGATTGATCTAAAGAAGCTGGAAGCAGCAATGCGTGACGACACCATCCTGGTCTCCATCATGCACGTAAATAATGAAGTCGGTGTCATTCAGGATATTAAGGCCATCGGTGAGATGTGTCGTGATCGTAAGATTATGTTCCATGTGGATGCCGCTCAGAGCGCAGGTAAGGTAGAGATCGACCTGAACGAGCTTAAGGTCGATATGATGTCTTTCTCCGCACATAAGATATACGGCCCGAAAGGCATCGGTGCGCTGTACGTGCGCCGTAAGCCACGTGCCCGCCTGGAAGCCCAGATGCACGGTGGTGGTCATGAGCGCGGTATGCGTTCCGGTACCCTGCCTACCCACCAGATTGTCGGTATGGGTGAGGCTTTCCGTATTGCTAAAGAAGAAATGGCGGAAGAAAATGCGCGTATCAAGGCGTTGCGCGATCGCCTGTGGAATGGCTTTTCCGATATGGAAGAAGTGTACTTAAACGGTGATATGGAGCAGCGTGTTCCGCACAACCTAAACGTCAGTTTTAATTTTGTCGAAGGCGAGTCACTGATTATGGCTATACGTGAGCTGGCGGTTTCCTCCGGATCGGCCTGTACTTCGGCTAGCCTGGAGCCTTCTTACGTATTACGTGCCCTGGGTCGTAACGACGAACTGGCTCACAGCTCCATTCGCTTTTCTATCGGACGATTTTCGACCGAGGAAGAGGTGGATTTCGCCATCAAGCTGCTGCATGACAAGATCGGCAAGCTGCGCGAACTCTCTCCACTGTGGGAGATGTATAAGGATGGCATCGATTTAAAC
>JABURU010000253.1 GCA_014762485.1 Gammaproteobacteria bacterium
TTTTTTTTTTTTCGTCTCTGTGCGTCCACCTGTCGCTTCTTGGAGTAGTTCGTTGGCCGCTTCAGATGTGTCTATGTTATAAGGGTTACCTGGCGTCGACCAGGACGGTTACGCTTGTCGCCCTCCAGCCCCGTTTTGGTGTCGATGTGGCCCTGGTGTATTTCTTCTATTGCGCCCTTTATGCCAGCAGGGCGAATGGCTATGCCGAGTAATTGGGCCATTAGTCGTCTGCCGCCTGTTGGCATTGATGTAATATTGTTCGCATTTTCTCATTACCGTATTTATCCATCAGGCGAATATTGCGTTGCGGGATCTTGTCCGGTGAGGGGTGGTCTCCGATGGCGAGGGTCACGCTCTCTTCGCGCAGGATATGTAACACCGGGTAGGGCGAACGGTTAGTAAAGTTCTCCGCATCATCATATTGGGTGTCGGCAAACTGGTAGTCGGGATGCAGGCTGGCGATTTGAAACGCCCCTTCCAGGGCCTTGTTCTGCAACAGTTGATCGGCCTCATCAAGAAAGTCGTTATAGTCGAGAAAGTCTGTTAGCACTAACGGATGGATCAATACAGTGGTTTCCAGCTCTTGTATATTTGTATCGATTAGGCGCTGTATCTCATTTTCTAGATCGGTTAATAGCTGCGCCGTATCGCGGGCTTCGCTGACAACAAAGCGCACCTGGTCACCGAGGTAAGGTTTACGGGCAAAGGGGCACAGGTTTAGCCCTATCACCACCTTCTCCAGCCAGGCGCGGGTATGGTTAATATACGTACTGTTCATGATGGGCTGCGCAGCGGGGTAAACAGGTATTCTAAGCCATTGATCTTGATTTCATGCACTATGCGTAACATCCTGCCCAGCTCTCCTTCGGGAAACCCTTTATTCGCAAACCAGACGACATAGGGCTCAGGCAGGTCGATCAATAGCCGGTTGGCATATTTGCCAAATGGCATGCGATAGGCCACCAGCTTTAATAACAGCGCAGAGTCAAACGGCAGCGCATCATTCATCGCCAATATACCGGTTAGGCAAACCGTTCGCGCAGGTGAAGGATGATCTCATCCGACTCGTAGAGCCATTGCTGGTTACCCTGATCATCGGTGATTTGCAGGCAGGGTACTTTCCATTCACCGCCACCGGCGATTAAATCTTCCCGGTGTGTCATATCTTTTTGTGCATCACGCAGTTCAATATTCAATGACAGGCGCTGCATTTCACGGCGTACCTTGATGCAAAACGGGCAAGCCTGAAACTGGTAGAGTTTAAGCTGAGCCGTTTGCTGATCAACCTTCACCTGTTCAGTCGCTTCGCGCGTTACTCCTTTGGGTGTGGTTAACCAGTTAATAGTTAGGACGATGGGGGTTAAAACGATACGAAGAGTGCGAAAAAACCAGCGGATGAAAAATCTCATAAGAACAAAAACCTGAAAATCGATACTATTAACGAGGAGAGAATTATATCATTCTTACAGGTGAGGGGTGAATGAGTCCGTGATTTCCCCACTAAATGTAGAGTTACGAGTGAGAGAGTAGATGTATGACACTTTATTGATTGGGGCCGCCTTTATTTGCGGGTTATTGGCAAGATTGATAGGCCTGCCTCCTATGGTGGGTTACCTGGTTGCGGGATTTGTACTGTTTATCGCCGACATACAGGCCGGCCATGCTGTCGATATGGTGGCGGAAATTGGCGTGACACTGTTGTTATTCACTATTGGCCTGAAGCTTAAACTCCACACCCTGACTCGCTCGCATGTATGGGGGGTGGCGTCGCTGCACATGCTGCTGATTACCGTCTTGTTTAGCCTGATAATCTGGGGTCTGCTTTACCTGGCTGCCGGCATGTTGCCACAGCTGGACTGGCAAAGCCTGTTGATCATTGCCTTCGCTCTCAGCTTTTCCAGCACGGTGTTTGCGGTAAAGGTGCTGGAGGATCGTGGTGAACTGTCATCTATGTATGGCCGCATAGGGGTTGGTATTCTGATTGTGCAAGATATCGCGGCGGTGGTCTTCCTGGCGGCCTCCACCGGTAAAATCCCGACACTGACATCGCTCAGCTTACTATTATTGCTGATTCCCATGCGCTGGCTCTTCCTCCGTATTATGGATCGTTGTAGTCATGATGAATTATTAATGCTGTTTGGTTTAACCGTCGCACTGGGAGGCGCTGAATTCTTCTCCGCCATTAATATTAAGGGTGATCTGGGTGCCCTGGTGTTTGGGGTGATGCTAGCGGGGCACGAACGAACCAATGAGCTGTTTAAGTCGCTTTCCAGCTTTAAAGATATATTCCTGGTGGGCTTTTTCCTGACCATCGGTCTGAACGGCATTCCCGGGGGGGAGATGATCCTCGTGGCGCTGATCCTGGTGCTCCTGATACCGCTGAAGAGCACGCTATTTTTCCTGCTGTTAACGCGGTTTAACCTGCGTAGCCGGACGGCCCTGTTGAGTTCTTTTAACCTCAGCAGCTACAGTGAGTTTGGTCTGATCGTTACCTCGATCGCGGTGGCCAATAACTGGCTGGCAAGTGATTGGCTGACTACACTGGCGATCGCCATATCACTCTCTTTTATCGTTGCCGCACCATTAAATACCCGGGCCTTGAGCCTGTATCAAAGATCTCGCGATACCCTAAGGCGTTTTCAAACCGGCAGCCGGATTCCCGAGGAAGAGGAATTAAGTCCTGGTAATGCCTCGGTGCTGATCTTTGGTATGGGACGGATAGGTAGTGGGGCGTATGATGCGATGCGTAAGCAGGGCAATCATACCGTGGTGGGCATCGACCTGTCCCCGGAGGTTGTGCAGCGGCACAACCAGAAAGGCCGTAATGTCATACGCGCCAGTGCTACGGATTTCGACTTCTGGGCGCGATTGCAGTTAGACCACAATACCGTTTCGCTGGTGATGCTGGCGATGCCGCAACGCCAGGAGAACATTATTGCGGCTCAGTACCTGCGGGAGTATGGGTATACAGGACGGATCGCGGCAATGGCGAAGTTCCGTGATGATGCCGAGCCTTTGATGGCGGCGGGGGCCGACAGTGTGTTTAACCTGTATGCGGAAGCGGGCACCGGTTTTGCTCGTGATGCGATGCAGGGCATACCACTACCAACCGGTACCTCTATTACGCCTTAACGAGTTCAGGTATGTCCGCCAACTTGTTTGTTCTCTCTATGTTCTCTAAAATGAGAACATTGGGAGAACATATATGCTATCCAAGCGTCAGCAAGACACCTATCAATTTATTCGTGATTACATCCTTCGCCATGGTCACGGGCCGGTACTGGAGGAGATTGCCAACGGGCTCGGGATCCAGTCACGGGGCAGCGTGCATCGCTACGTACAGACGCTGGTGGATGCTGGGCTGATAGCGGTTGAGTCAGGCCGTCATCGTGGTATCAGCCTGCTGGAGGATAGTGGGGTGATGGCGCCCGCTACCAGCTTACCGATGGTGGGCCGTATTGCCGCGGGTCACCCCATCGAGGCGATACCGGGAGAGGAGCGCATAGACCTGGGCGAATTCTTTATGGGGCCAGGGCGTTTTGTACTCAAGGTACAGGGCGACTCTATGTGTGAGGCCGGCATCCTGGATGGCGACATGGTGGTGATACAGCAGGCCGATACCGCCAGTAACGGCGACATCGTTGTGGCCCTGATTGATCACGAGGTGGCGACACTTAAAACCTTGCTCAGGCATGATGATGGCTCGCTGACACTAAGAGCAGAAAATAGCCTGATACCTCCTTTTCGCTACCCCGCTGATCGGGTACAGATTCAGGGGATAGTCGTTGGTCAGATGCGCAGCTACCGCTAACCATGAGTCGAGCCATCATTCATGTGGATATGGATGCCTTTTACGCCTCGGTAGAGGAGCGGGATCGCCCGGAGTTAAAAGGACGCCCCGTGATCATTGGTGCTCAGCCTGGTAGCCGGGGAGTGGTCTCCACGGCCAATTACGTGGCGCGGCGATATGGTGTGCACAGCGCGATGCCTATCTCACAGGCCGTCAAGCGTTGTCCCGACGGGATTGTTCTTCCCGGCAGGATGAGTGTGTATAGCGATGTGTCACGTCAGATACACGCCATTTTTCAGCGTTATACACCACTCATTGAACCGCTGTCGCTGGATGAGGCCTTTCTCGATGTCAGTGCTAGCCGCTCACTATTTGGCTCTGCCGAATCTATCGCGCGACAAATCATTGATGAAATAAGAGAAGAGCTACACTTGCCGGCCTCGGCCGGGGTAGCGCATAACAAGTTTCTTGCCAAAATTGCCTCGGATCTGCAGAAGCCCAATGGCCTGGTGGTGGTGGATGAGTCTCGACTAGAGGCATTTCTTCATCCATTACCGGTTACTCGCCTGTGGGGGGTAGGAAAAAATGCTGCGGTAAAACTACATGGCCTCGGTATTTATAGCGTGGCGGATATTCTACCGTTAGGGGAAGCTGAGCTATCACGATTGCTGGGCAAACAGGGACTGCATTTATGGCAGCTGGCTCATGGTCATGATCCACGCCCGGTGGTGTGTGAGCGAGAGGTGAAATCGATATCCAATGAAATCACTTTTGAGGTGGATATTCTTGATCCAGAGACCCTGCTGTCGGCGTTATTACAGTTAACCGAAAAGGTCGCCTGGCGCTTGCGCCAACAGGGGTTACAGGGACGCACGATACAGTTAAAGGTACGCTTTTCCGACTTTACCACCCTGACTCGGGCGCAGACATTAGCCGCGAAAAGTGATCAGACCGTCGTGTTATGGCACACCGTGGAGGCATTATTCCAACATAAGTTGCCTACACCGATGCCACCGGTGCGCCTGATAGGGATGGGGATTAGTGGTTTTGAGGATATAAAACAGAGCCAGACCGAGCTCTTTGTAGAAGAGGATAGTTCCGCATCGCTGGTCGACAGGTTAAGTGACAATATTCGTAATCGTTTTTCAGGCATTAAGTTGCAACGTGCACGCAGTTTAAGGCGACACAAGGAGTAACAAATGGTTCGCTACGCAGGGTAGTGGTGTAAAATAGGCTCAATATAGCGATTTACTAAAGGGATAACATGACACAAAAGGTGGTTGAACAATCGAAGGTGGTGGCATTTACCTACTCCATCGCCGATGAAAGCGGTAAGGTGCTGGAACAGTCTGATCTACCCATCGAATATGTCCATGGTAGTGGTAATGGCCAGATGTTTCCTCAGGTTGAAGCTGCCATGGTAGGAAAGAAAAATGGCGACAGTGTCACTGTTACCTTGTCCCCCGATGAAGCATTTGGACAGTTTGACCCTGACCTGAGCTTTACCGATGAGATGGAAAACATAGCGGATGAATATCGCTTTGTCGGTGCCAGACCCCGGTTTCAGAATGAAAAAGGCGAAACCATGGAATTAACGGTGACGAAGATAGAAGATGGCAAAATAA
>JABURU010000005.1 GCA_014762485.1 Gammaproteobacteria bacterium
CACGCTGGGGGGTATGGATATGGGGCGAGCCTTCGGTTTTAAAAAACATTAACTCTGCTCCTCGTTGGCTTTTTTACGGCGTTCATCGATCAGCTCAATTTCCTGCCTTTGTGCCTCGGTCAGGTTATCGGTATTTTTTGGTGCCTCGCCCGATGCCTCACGCTTGGCCCTGGCCCTTTCCATCGCCGCTTTAATGGCTGCTTTCTTGGCATCATCATCCTTGCCCTTGTCACCACTAACAGCCTTTTTCTTTTGCGCATGTCGCGCGGCACGTTCTTCCTTCTCTCTATCCAGGCGGAGTTGACGAAACTCATGGCGTTCACGGGCAATGTCGGATTGCTGTTTCTCTTTTTCCTGGGCCCATATTTCGGTCTTGGCAAAGCGGTAATACTGCACCAGGGGAATATTGCTCGGGCAGACGTAATCACAGCAGCCACACTCTATGCAGTCGAACAGGTGAAAGTCCTGTATTCGATCATAAGCCTTGGCCTTGGCATGCCAGTAGAGCT
Source organism: Gammaproteobacteria bacterium (assembly GCA_014762485.1). Taxonomy (GTDB): domain Bacteria; phylum Pseudomonadota; class Gammaproteobacteria; order Thiohalospirales; family Thiohalospiraceae; genus JABURT01. Next base: position 510 of record JABURU010000005.1, read on the forward strand.
GCTGCGGAAGCAGCCTGGCGGGGCAGACATCGGCGCAGTCACCACAACGAATGCAGGCGGTGGGCGGTGGGTGCGACTGGTACTCTGCCTTGCTGGTAGTCAGTAGACAGTTGGTGGTTTTGGTCACCGGTGAACTAAGGTGTTGCGCAGTGATACCCATCATCGGGCCACCAACCTCCAGTTCTCCCAGTTGCTTTAGATCCACCTCGCAGTGGGTTAATACATCGATCATAGGCGTACCAAAAGCAACCTGCAGGTTCCTTGGTTGTGGTACGGCGTTACCGGAAATTGTAACGATACGAGATAGCAGAGGCTCGCCATCGATTACCGCCCGGTAGGTCGCCGCCGCTGTACCGACGTTGTGACAGACTACACCTATTTGTATAGGCAGGTCGCCACTGGGTACTTCTTTTCCGGTAATGACCTTTATCAGTTGTCTCTCGCCACCGGTCGGGTAGCGCGTGGGGATGGCTGTGAGTTCTATATTCGCCATCTCATCACCCAGGGCGGTGAGCGCGTTGTGCATAGCTGAGATGGCTTCGGGTTTGTTATCTTCAATCGCGATGACACACTGGCGAGCATGTAGAGCTCGTTGCATGATCAATGCACCTCGCAGGATCTGTTCTGGATGTTGGCGCATCAGCATGTCATCACAGCTGATATAGGGCTCGCACTCTGCCCCGTTAAGGATCAGCGTGTCGACCATGACTTCGCCAGGGTTAAGTTTTAGATGGGTCGGGAAGCCGGCGCCACCGAGACCCACTATGCCAC
>JABURU010000190.1 GCA_014762485.1 Gammaproteobacteria bacterium
TATCTTTTTCTAATTGCTCGACTCGTTTTCGTAAGTCATTAAACTTTTTATGAAGCTCATTAATCTCAGCAACACTAAATTCATCGCTATCATCAACTTATTTTGTAAATTGCTCTTCGATGATTTGTCTTAGTTCATCGACTTCTTTATATATAGGTTTTGATGCTTTTAGTTCGTTTCGTATTTCTTTGCACCATAATGGTATAGCACGTACTGCGTCGGAAAATCCGTTATAATAATCAAAATCACTTTCTTGTATATCACCAGGGCTTTTTTTTGCATAATAAGATGCCCCCATGCTTCCAGAACCACCAATACCATAGTAAAAGTTCGGATCATGTATAAATTCTATATAAACTAACCATTCATCGTTATCAGGATCGCCAAACTGAACATCAAAATCATCAGATGCAAATATAGAGTCATCTAGAGAATCGTACACTTCTTTCTGTACAGTTTTTCTCAGTTTACCCATTCTAATTTACCTGTCTTTATTAAAACCAAATACTTATTTACATATTAAGGAGCCTAAATAGAAAACGCAACGTAACTTGAGGTAAGACTATTCAGTGCTATATAAGACTGGTCTGATATATGAATGAATTAGGTTATATAGCGAGCTAATAAGCGATTTAAAAACTTCTGCAAGGCTTGTTCATTTGGACCGCGCACTATCCAGTAAGTGACGGCGGCTAAATATAGCTGTGTGAGTATGATCTCTTCTTTTATCCGATGCAGGCCGGTGAGTGTGGTATCACTGGCATGCAGCATCCATTGTACGGTACGACTGATGCGCAATAATCCCAGCGCCTGTAGATGCAGATGACCTGGCTCCAGTTTATAACCAAACATTTGTCGCACCATGGGGCGATACGGTGTCAGGGTATTTAACCAGCTACTCATGAGTTGTTGTAGCTTTTGTTGTGGTGAGGCCTGTTGAAAGTCATCCTGATGACTAGTTGCAAGCATATTGAGATCGGCGCGATCAAACAGGGCTTCGGCGAGGTCGTCTTTTTGTTTAACCAACTGATATATCTCTGTTAGCGATACATCCAGGCGCTCGGCCAGTTGCGACATGGTGAAGGCTTCCCAGCCTTTGTTGCTGGCCAGGCCGAGGGCACTATCCAGCAGGGTGTCTTTATTGAGTTGGCTCAAGTGTCCACCTCCTGTGCATGTTCCTCTAAAGATTAGGTCATGCACAGGAAGTGGCAAGTGGTGGCTTAAGGGATTAACACCGTGGAACCGGTGGTCTTACGCGCCTCGATATCGCGGTGTGCCTGTGCGGTATCTTTTAGTGCGTATTCCTGGTTTACCTGGTTGGTGACGATGCCCTTTTGCACCACATCGATCAGGCGTTCGGCACCTTCTACTAATAGTTCACGTGTGGCGACATGCGTACCAAGCGTAGGACGGGTGACATATAACGAACCCAGCGGTGCCAGTTTGGAGACATCAAAGGGCTCGACCTTGCCGGTGATGTTGCCGTAGGTCACCATCGTACCGAAAGGTTTTAAACAGTTTAGCGAGGCCTCAAAGGTCTGCTGACCGATGGCGTCATAAACGACGGCCACGCCTTCACCGTTGGTGATCTCTTTTACTCGTTCGGCGATGTCTTCATCACGATAGAAGATCACATGATCGCAGCCGTTGGCCCTGGCCAGCTCGGCCTTTTCTTTCGAACCGACACACCCAATCACGGTGGCACCCAGGTGCTTGCCCCACTGGCATAACATTAAGCCCACGCCACCGGCAGCGGCATAGACCAGTATCGTGTCACCGGCTTTGACCTCGTAAGTACGGAATAACAGGTAGTGGGCGGTGAGTCCCTTTAGCATCATCGTCGCCGCGGTTTTGTCGTCGATGTTATCGGGTAGTTTGATCAGGCGATGGGAGTCGATCAGGCGTGTTTCCGCATAACCACCGGGTACCATGGCGTAGGCGGCACGATCACCTACGGCCACCTCGGTGACACCTTCGCCGATGGCTTCCACCACGCCTGCGGCTTCCATCCCCAGTACCGCGGGGTATTCGGCAATGGGGTAGAGACCATCACGCATGTAGATATCGATGTAGTTCAGGCCACAAGCGGTTTGACGCAGGCGTACCTGGCCCGGACCGGGATCACCTACTTCGATACTGTCCCAGCTTAATGCCTCTGGACCACCGGGCTGGTGGATACGGATCGCATGTGTCATCGTTTGCTCCTGTTATGGTTATCGGTTCGTCATTTGTAGCATAGAACAATATATAGCAGTGAATATTCCATTTCACATTAAGCGATGTGGTGGCTGATTTCCTCTATAATGCGTCAGATGGAAATATTAGATTGCCCTATGGGCTCATTTGAACTGGCCAGGTATCCGCTGCGTAAGAAAGAAAGCTTGCGTGCCTGGGACGCGGCCGATGAATATATTTTGCATCACCTGGATCACGAGGCCGAGATATCGCTGGATGGGCGGATATTGATCCTGAATGATGGCTTTGGTGCATTATCTGTGGCGTTGGCAAAACACCAGCCGGAGATGATGAGTGATTCATGGCTCGCTCAGCAGGCAACGCGCGAGAATCTCCAGCGTAATGGTATCGCCAGTGAACAGGTAACGCTGTTGAACAGTATGCAGGCACTGGAGGGTGAATATGACCTGGTGCTCATCAAGCTACCGAAAAGTCATGCCATGCTGGAAGAGCAGCTATATAAGTTACGTATATGCCTGCGTGATGATACGCGAATTGTTGCCGCGGCGATGGCAAAGAACATTCACACCAATACGCTGAAGCTATTTGAGAAGATCCTTGGTACCACGACAACATCACTGGCAAAGAAAAAAGCGCGGCTGGTATTTTGTCGTGCGGATAATATCGATACGAAGAAGGTCTCTCCGTATCCTGTGTGTTACACATTGGAAAACACGCAACATAAGATCTGCAACCATGCCAATGTGTTCTCTCGTGATAGCCTGGATATCGGCACACGCTTCTTACTTAAACACCTGCCACTCGAACAAGAATACCAACGCATTATCGATCTCGGCTGTGGTAATGGTGTTGTCGGTTTGATGGCCGCGGAGATGTATCCCGAGGCGGAGATTATTTTTGCCGATGAGTCATTTATGGCGATAGCCTCGGCGAAGGAAAACTTTGTTCATGCGTTTGGCGAGGATCGAAAGGCGGCGTTTCATGTCACCGATTGTTTAACCGGCATCGATTCTGAGCAGGTCGACCTGGTGATTAATAATCCACCGTTCCATCAACAGCACGCAGTGGGAGATATGGTGGCCTGGCAAATGTTTCAGGATGCCAGGCGCGTGTTGAAGAAAGGTGGCGAGATCCTGGTGATCGGCAATCGCCATCTTGGCTACCATGTAAAGCTACAAAAAGTATTTGGTAATTGCACTACCGTAGCAAGTAATAAGAAGTTTGTCATTCTGAACTCGATAAAGAGATAACTTATGCCTCATATTATCATCGAATATTCTGAAGACCTGGTACCTGACTCCGAGATTGAGATACTGGTGGATTCCCTGCACCAGACGGCCATTGATAGCGGCCTGTTTGAGGCGGCAAATGTTAAGACACGGGCGATACCGGTTAAACATTACCGTATTGCCAATGGTGAGGGTGGGTTTATTCATCTGCAATGTCGCATACATGTCGGGCGTAATGACGAGCAGAAAAAATCATTAAGCCATTCACTACTGGATGTGATGAAGCAGCGAAGCCTGAATGTCGAGATCATCACCGTTGAGGTAGTGGATATGGATAAAGGAACCTATGCCAGGCATCTTGCCTGAGATGGGGTAAGGATGTCGGCAAGGGGTGATGAAATAATTCGTTTAAGTGAGTGAAAACAATGTTAGGGGCAATAAAGAAATTATTCGAACAACAGATGCTGGGTGAAGCACAAAATGATGTTGAGCATCAATTGAAGCTGGCCACGGCGGCCCTGTTGATCGAAATGATGCGACAGGATGATCACCTACATGAAGACGAAGAGCGTGCGCTTAAGGCATCACTGAAAGAGAAGTTTGGATTAAATGATGCCGAGACAGATGAGCTGATACAATTGGCGCATCAGGAGGCTAAGGATGCCACTGACTATTATCAGTTCACTCGTCTGATCAATGATAACTACACACCAGAACAAAAGATCAAGGTAGTTGAATACCTGTGGGTGATTGCGTACGCGGATGGTGAACTGGATCGATATGAAGAGCACATGGTGCGTCGTATCTCGGAACTAATTTATGTTTCGCATAAAGACTTCATGCAGGCCAAGCATCGCGTGGTCGATAGTCTGTAATTATTATTTATGAGTTCCGAATTACCAGTCCTTTACTCCTTCAGGCGCTGTCCCTACGCGATGCGTGCGCGTATGGCGATTAAGGCCAGCGAGGTAGAGGTTGAGCTGCGCGAGATTTTATTAAAGGATAAGCCGGCTGAAATGTTGCAAGCCTCCCCCAAGGGCACCGTGCCGGTACTGGTGTTAAACAATGGCCAGGTCATCGATGAAAGTTACGATGTGATGTTATGGGCATTGCAGCAGCATGATCCACAAGGCTGGTTGGTTGATGACCTGCAGCAACAGACTAAAGAATTAATTCATAGCAATGACGGGCGGTTTAAACAGCAGCTTGATCATTATAAGTATGCGGCACGATTCCCTGAGCAAAGTGAGGCCTGGTATCGCGATCAGGCTTTATGGTTTTTGCAGGAGCTGGATGACTTGTTGCGTGATTCAACCTTTCTGTTAGCGAACCAGCCCACCCTGGCCGATATTGCACTCTTTCCGTTCATGCGTCAGTTCGCCCATGTGGATAAATTATGGTTTGATCGCAGTCCGTATCGCTCTCTGCAAAGATGGATAGACTATTTTTTATCATCGTCTACGTTTGCGGCGGTGATGAAGAAATACCCTCTCTGGTCTAAACAACATCCTGTTACCCTGTTCTAGATAACTGCAACTTCAATAATAGCAATTTGTCTGGTGGTTCAGCGGCAGGCAAGGCGAATTACTACTATTCTAAAGATAAGTGCTTACTTTCGTGATAGTTACAATGAAACGAATCGTTCTTGCTATCGTTCTATGGCTGACTTCTGGCGGTATCACCGCTGTCGAGCAGGCAACCGTCAACCCGGTAGTATTACTAACCGTTGAATCGGCCATTGGCCCGGCAACCGATGACTATATCGAGCGTGGCTTGCAAAGTGCCGCGCTTCCACATGCAGAGTTGGTCGTGATTCAACTTGATACCCCCGGCGGTCTCGATAACTCGATGCGCAGTATTAACCAGAACCTCACCAGCTCTCCGGCTGTCTCTTATAACCCTCTGACACTGCCGCCGAAAAGGATAGGGTAACAATCGGGAAGATACCCATCATAAGAAACAAAAA